>JBIJBA010000002.1:0-31265 GCA_044345455.1 Rhodoluna sp. | reverse complement strand
AAAGAAGTTTATAGAGTCACTCGGTCTTGAATTCAACCCACTAACCACCCAGATTGAATCTCATGACTGGCAAGCAGAGCTTTACCAGGGTGTTACTCACTTCAACAGAATCTTGCACAACCTAGCTACCGATATCTGGAGTTACATCTCCATTGGTTACTTCACCCAGATTCCCGTTAAGGGCGCAACCGGTTCTTCAACCATGCCTCACAAAATCAACCCGATCAGGTTTGAAAACTCAGAGGCCAACCTTGAGCTATCCAACGCCGTGCTAGACAGCCTGGCCCAGACCTTGGTCACCTCACGTATGCAAAGAGATTTATCTGACTCCTCTGCCCAAAGAAACATAGGGGTTGGCTTTGGTCACTCACTGGTTGCAATAGATAACATCCATAAAGGCCTAGGGGAAATCAAAGTGGCTGACGCAGCCATCGCTGCAGACTTGGCAGACAACTGGGAAGTTTTGGCCGAGGCAATCCAAACCGTTATTCGCGCGGATGTTGCAAGCGGTAAGTCAGAGATCACTAACCCTTACGATTTACTCAAAGACCTGACTCGGGGTAAGAGGCTTACTCGTGAAGACCTAGCTGATTTCGTTTTGAAGCTAGATATCCCTCAGGCATCAAAGGATAGATTGCTTTCCTTGTCCCCGAAGGATTACACAGGGCTTGCTAAGAAATTAGCTGAGTCGATCTAACGAAGAACGGGCTTATCCGGATCGTTGTTTTGCTCCGGAACCACAAGTGCCAGGGTGGCTATTCCAACCAAAGCGACAATAAAAGTTACCCCAGCCGCTATTAGCGCCATGTCAATTTTTCTCACTCCAAAAAAGACCAAAATTCCAACGAAAGCTGCCGCTACTGCAGACAGGGTCAAAAATGTTGAAGCGGTTAGTTTCTTGGGCATAGTCCAAGCCTAAAGCTATTTCTGTGGGGTTAGAGCAGCAATGCCTAAATGCACACCACAGATAACTAAATATGCTCCAAAGAAACCAACAGCGCTAACGATGTCTAGTGGTGCAATCAGAAAAAGTAATCCAAGAGCTAAGCCAAGAACTGCAGTGATTAGCCCATCCTTGCCAGCGCGATTTCTAAAGCCATTTCGATTAGCCAGGTATAGCTCTAGCGCCCAAGAAACAACCGCCCAACCAGCCACCAAGTAGACGAACGCTAACGCTTGAGCTGTTGGATCGGTTTGGGGGATTAGAAATGCAAACAAACCAACAGTCAAGGAGATAAGTGTCAGGGGAAGTGACTCGACCGATAAGAAATTTCTTTTTTCCCAGATAGTTGCCGCGATGTTGGCAACAGCAAGTCCAATACCAAAAACAGAGAGGGCAAATAGGCCCGTTGGCGCGGAATGCGACTGAGTAAATGAAATAAAAAGTCCGACAGTAACAAAAATTATTGCCCTTACGCCAAGAACTTTCTGCAAGATGAGATTCTTGCTAGTTCTTCATGTTCACAAAGCGCGAGTAGTTACCCTGGAAGGCAACAACTACGGTTCCGGTGGGACCCGAGCGTTGCTTGGCCAAAATAAGGTCTGCTTCTCCCGCTCTTGGGTGCTCACTGTCACCTGCTGCTTCACGGTGAAGTAAAACAACAACGTCGGCATCTTGTTCCAGCGATCCGGATTCACGAAGGTGAGAAAGTTCTGGTTTCTTATCCTTCGTCTGCTCTGCTTGCCGGTTTAGCTGTGACAAAGCAACTACTGGAATTCCTAGTTCTTTAGAAAGCAGCTTTAGTGCACGAGAGAACTCACTAACTTCTTGCTGCCTAGATTCAACTTTCTTTCCAGAGGTAAGTAGCTGCAAGTAGTCGATGATCACCATCTTCAACCCGACTCGCCCTGCAAGTCTTCGACACTTCGCACGAATTTCGGCAAGAGTCATGTTTGGTGAATCGTCAATGTAAAGGGGCGCGTCGTTGATGTTTCCGCGGACCTGTGCCAACTTGGTCCAGTCGCTGTCTGCGATGTTTCCTTTACGCATCGACTGCAATGGGATCATCGATTCAGCTGAAAGCATTCTCATGGCAATTTCTGCTCTACCCATTTCTAGTGAGAAGAAAAGAGTTGGCTTGTCTGACTTGATTGCTGCGTTGCGAGCTAAGTCAAGAGCGAATGTCGACTTACCCATTGCAGGTCGCGCAGCAACAATAATTAGTTGACCTGGGTGTAAACCATTTGTAAGAGCATCAAGTTCTGTAAAACCAGTAGGAACACCAACCAAATCTCCGTCTTTGGCAGATGCTGCCTCAATTTCGGCAATGGCCGCTTCTATGGAGTCATTCAGTGCAACGTAGTCTTCGCTAGAACCAGTGCGAGTAACGGCATAAACATCTTCTTGCGCTTGATTTACAAGTGACTCGACTTCACCCTCGTTGGCATAACCAAGCTGAGCAATTCTTGTTCCAACTTCTACCAGTCTTCTTAGTGTTGCTTTTTCTTGAACGATTTTTGCGTAGAAGGCTGCGTTTGCTGCAGTTGGAACAGTGCTAGTTAGTGTGTGAAGGTAGTCGGCGCCGCCTGCGCGCACCAAGGTTCCGGTCTTAACTAATTGATCAGTAACGGTAATGACGTCAGTAGGTTCACCCATTCCATAAAGAGTGAGCAGTGCATCAAAAACAATCTGGTGTTTTGGTGCGTAGAAATCATTTCCGCGGATATGTTCAAAAACTTCCGCTACTGCTTCCTGGGAAAGAAGCATGGCACCCAAGGTGCTTTGTTCTGCAAGAAGATCGTGAGGTAAAACTCGGTCAGTAGAGCGCCCGGGTTCAACCGGAAGGACTGGCGCCAATGACATTTAGTGCTCCTGAATTGAAAATAGGTTCGAGGGTAAAAAGCTTGCGCTTACTGACTTGTCTAGCATCCACCACTGACAACTATGGATAAAGCCACGGTGTGTATAAGGCTGTGTATAAACCTGGGGAAACACTCGAATAACCGACGTTTACCTGTGGAGACAGCTGTGAGCAAATGAGGGCTAAAGGACCCACTAGTCAGTGAACTGTTGGGCACTGGATGTGGAAAACAAATATGGGTGAAAGTCTAAAGACCCCCCTGAGGGTCTATAGAAATGAAAAAATGGCACATCCCCCCACAGTCTTCACTCAAGAAACTCATCGATTCTGTCGATTATTTGCTGAGTCACAAATGGCCCAGACCATGCATGTTCAACGCCGTCAGACTTTAGCCAGGAAAGTACCGACGCTCTCCACGATTCCAGGTCAATTGTCCTAGCTTGCTCAATCGCCTCCATTATCGAATTGATGTCAGGTTTCGTGTGAATGGCGACAAATTCAGGCATGCCAAAATCAACAGGGTTTGGACCCACGTAGATTGGGAAAGTACCGGCAAATAGCGAGTCAAATAGTTTTTCCGACATGTACTCGATACTGTTTTCAATCACCAGCGCGTACTCATAAGAAGCCAAGGTGGAAAGCTTGTCTTCGCTGGTTCCCTTGAACGAAAGAGGGGATTTAAACCAGCCCTTGATCGCAGCTGGTTTGATTCCAAAACCATGTTTTAGTGGAATCAATAATTCCTCGAAAGCCCTAGTGGCTCTTCTAAACCAAGGCATGTCCCAATCAAAACCCCAGACATCTATGTCTGAGGACTTCTGGGCGGCTAGTCTTCGGAGAGAATAAAGCTCGCCTTCAACAAAACTCATTTTATTGGCGTTGATTATTGCAAAACGATCGATTCTTTCACTGCTGGCGATCGTGCGTGAGACAAGGTGTTGTAGGGTCCAACGTTGCGGCCAGTTAATTCTCGACTTTGACGCAAAAGGGGATCGGCCAACATCAATCACCATACTCATGTGTTTCAGGTAATCAGTTCTATAGTTTTGCGGCCTAACAACACTTGGTTCTTGCCGAACCAATACAGCAGGTGGTCTTACTTCTTTCTTCGGCAATTTCTCGGATGGGTCGTTGTCAAAATCTAGAAATACATAAACACCTGGCTTGCTGCCGTCTGGTGTGTCGCGACCAAGAGATTCCACAAATCCCGCAAAGCTTTCCTCGTCTGGCTTTGTGGTTTTTCCACTGTTTGGCCCGAGAAGAGAAATTTTGTTCGTCAAATAGCACCCTGCTTTGTCTTTGTTTAGATCTTCTTGCGACTATTTCTAAGTTTCACTTGCAAATAATTATGAACTTGAAAGATTCTTCGCCTCAAAAAATAAGGTAGGCGTCCAACTACTAGATACAAATATGACAAAATTGTGCGTCTCTGGTTCAAAGGGGCCTCTGTGGATTCCATCGGTGGGGAGTCAGGTGGGGTGAAATTATCGGATTTATTTCTCGGATCTAGTTTTCCTAGAATCCCATTTAGAATTCCTGGGGTGTAAGACTGACCCAGTTTGCTAAACATCTCGCTGGTAGCTGCTGTGGTCCTAGATTCTTGATATGTCCAAGCGTGAGTTAGTTGTTCTAAACACATTGACCAAAGTAACTGTGCGTATTCTGAGTTCGATATTCTGCGGTTAATTGCGAATTCTAATTTCGATGCAAATTCCCCACGATCGTTTTTTTGTACTCCCCGGAGGAAATTTACAAATTCGTTAGAACCGAAGACCCTTAAAAGACCTAAGGTGGCGGAATATATTCTCACCTTTTCACCCTGAGTGTGTGACTCACTATTTGGGTTTTCTCTATACAAAACTGTTTGCTTTCTAATGAACTCGTGTTTACCTTGCATTAGGGCCCTCAAGGTTTGCTCAGAATCTGAAAAAGCGGCGGTATGCCAAGGCACCTCATCTAGATCAACAAATGAAGTTCGGATAGAAAGTGCGGGGAAAGGGATGACCTGTTCTGCAACTATTGCTAGAAATTGATCGTACTGAGTCTTGTTTTCGATGAACCAGTTTGCCCTAGGCGGGACTGGTTGCTTTTTACCATCAGCCCCCAGGGACCCGGTGTCTGTGGACATTGAGATTATTTCATCTGAGCATTTGTTTATTTCCTGCAAATGCGTTGCTACGTGGCTCGGTAAATACTGGTCATCTTGGTGAACACTCGTGATCCAAGGAGTCTCAACTAAGTCCAAGTTCAATTGAAATGAACCAAGTCCTCCTAGGTTGACTGGATTCTGGACAATTTGATATCTCTCTTTGAATACCGGGATGTCAATCAAGAGATCTTGGACGTAATTCAAGTCAAAGTCTGAGGAACAGTTGTCGACAATTAATAAGTAGAAATCTTGACTAGTTTGAGATTCTAGTTCATTGATTCTTGCTTGAAGGTATTGCTTGCCCTCAAATAGCCCCAAGAAAACGGTGGTCTTAAATCCAAAACCGTCGTTGAACTGACCGAGTGTTTTTCTATCCCGTCTCAGCCAATCAAGAT
Source organism: Rhodoluna sp. (assembly GCA_044345455.1). Taxonomy (GTDB): domain Bacteria; phylum Actinomycetota; class Actinomycetes; order Actinomycetales; family Microbacteriaceae; genus Rhodoluna. Next base: position 25,920 of record JBIJBA010000002.1, on the reverse strand, counting down.
TATTCGGATGATTTATCAATGAATTCAAGCCTCCGGTCCCTTTAGAATTTATCAGAATTCAAAGCCTTGGTGTCAGCGATGTGGCGCCGATAACATTACATGTGCCTTCATTAGCCCATCGAACCAAGACACTAGGCTCGGTTGGTGCTGAATAATAGTAATCAGTTACAAAAAGCTGGCTACTGAGGAGAATTTCTTGACGAAGCAAACTATTGCGGTTGTTATCGCGTTTCACAACGGATCTAGGTGGATTGAACGAGCCCTAGAGAGTGTTTCAGGCCAAACAGTAGCGGCCAGTGAGGTAATCGTGGTTGACGATGGCTCAACGCAAGAAGAGGCTCAATTCCTCGCGTCATTGAAACAAAAGTACGACTTTAAAATAGTTACTCAAGAAAATGGTGGCCAATCTTCAGCCAGAAACAATGGAGTTTCATCTGCAAAGTCGGAGTATGTTTGCTTTCTAGACCAGGACGATTACTACCTTCCTAAGCACAACCAGATCCTTCTTGAAAATGCTAATTTCGATGATCCTAAATTTGGGTTTTCTTATGGCGACCTCTGGCGATCTAATGAGTCGGGCCAAATCCTTTCACACTCCTCGGTGAACATAAAAATGAAACACCCGCACAAGAGCCTAAATACCCTGATTGGCAAGAATATGTACATCGTTCCCTCAGCCACGTTGATAAGCAGAGTTGCATTCTTAGCTGTTGGTGGTTTCGATCCGGAACTCCGCGGCTACGAAGATGATGATCTGTTTCTAAGATTCTTCTTGGCCGGATACTCGAACAGGTTTACCTCCGAGGCGGTAACTGTTTGGACAATAAACACCACGAGCACGTCTTTCACGGAATCTATGGCCCGGAGTAGATTTATTTACTTTAAGAAGTTATTGAAGACCTTTCCAGAGGGCTCGGTCGTAGGGACTCTTATATTTGGAAACCTCCTGTACAAGAGGTTTGCTTACCAGTTTTCTGGCGATGTCGTTGAAGCCGCATTTGGTGGCAGTGATAGCTTTTTGGAGAGAGTGGCTAGACTTGTCGAGTTTAGATCCCTCGTAAAGTCGAGTATTGAAATAACCTCTTACACAAAATTTAGGTACCTGTTTGTTACATGGCCGTTAGTGAAATTGAGTGCAAAAAACCTTAGATTTTTTGCCTTGGTGGCGCTTCGATCGGGTCTCTTGTCAGTTTTGTCTATATTTTCTTTCGCGGGCTTCGCAGCTTACGTGCGGAGATATGCGGCGCGAAAAAAGGCTCTTTGAGTCCGCCTCGGTGCTTTCGAAGAATCGCAAAAACGTCAGTGACAGCTCGTAAAAAACCTTCTGGGCTTAGCGCCCTTGGTCTTGATTGAGACTCTTGGTGAATCAGTTGTGCTCTAACACAAACAATGTTTTTGTAGTTCTGGCTTGAGCTGCGAATAGAAATATCTACGTCGTTGAATCCTGATGGGAATTTCTCATCCAGTGCCCCTATTTCCCAAAATTTGCTCTTGGATATAGCTGCACAGGCAAAAGTCACTGCGCTAACTTGGAAGCAGTCTCCCGGAACACACTGATCCTTAGATTCGCCGCGATTCGGGTGGCCTGCGATGCCGGTGTAGCCGAGCGCGATTCCCATGTGCTGGATTGATTTATTTGGATAGCTAAGGACGGCACCTACTAATCCAGCACTACTTCTCGATGCATGTTCAACCATGGACTCTAGCCAGTTTTTGGAAACTACTTCAGTGTCGTTGTTGAGAAAGCAAAGGTACTCACCGGCGGCCTTAGTGGCAGCAAAGTTGCAGATTGCCGAGTAGTTGAAGGCTCCAGGGTATTTCAGGATTGAAACCCCTTCGGATTCATATTGGGCCAAAAGGTCTGTTGTTTCAGGCTCGCTTGAAGAGTTATCAACAATCAGAAGTTCATAGTTGGAGTAATTCGTGTTTTCTCGAATCGACTCAATGCAAGCTCGAAGTAGCTGCGGCTTATCTCTAGTTGGAATGATGATTGAAACTTTAGATTCAAGGCTTTTGACGGTGGAGCTGGCGGCGTGATCGCTCTCAAAACTAACTAGATTGGAAAGACCCCAGCTTCGCTTACCCATTTTGCGAACGAGATAACCAAGTAGTGAGGAAACTAACAAGTTACTCCTGCCTGTCGCTTTGAATTTCAAGTATTTTCATACTTGGGCTTGAGTTTAATACTTTGGAAGAAGTCCTTTTTCCTTTGCCTCTGCTAGAGAGTAAGCGTTTGAATCCTTAGGGCTGGTCAAAAACTCTGATTCGCTCCATTTGTCAGCAAATGGGATTCCGAGCTTTTCGTCCAGTGGATTTATTTCGTGCTCGCTAGTTGGGTTGTAAGGTTCGTTGCAGAGGTAATTAACAACTGTGTTGTCCTCGAGTGCAAGAAATACATGCCCTAAGCCTTCTTGGATAAGTACTGCTTTCCCGTTTTTTTCTGAGATGACATCGGCGTCCCATTTACCAAACGTTGGGGAGCCAACCCTTATGTCGACAACGATGTCCCAAATGGACCCCTTGGGGCAGAACACATACTTGGCTTGCCCAGGAGGAAAGTCCGCCCAATGAATGCCGCGAATTACACCCGCTTTCGAAACGGATTGATTGACTTGCTTCACGTGAAAATCAATTCCAAGGGTTTCCGATATTGAGGACAGTTTGAATACCTCATGGAACGAACCACGTTCGTCGTCAAATTTTTTTGGTGTGAACACCCAGGAACCTTGGATGCTAAGCGGTGTGAAGCTCATTTGTCCCTCTGATAGTTTGATTATCCTAAGACTACCGAATGAAGGGATTTCCATGCGATTTGCTGTGATTGGAAATCGCGGAATGCTCGGATCAGAGATGATGCTCGTTCTGGCCAATCGAGGCCATGAGGTTTTGGGGCTTAATCGCGAGACGCTCAATTTAGATGATTCAATCGACAGTATTGCTCGTCAGCTGGAAAGTTTTGATGCTGTAGTTAACGCTGTCGCTTACACCGCCGTGGATAAAGCCGAGTCAGAAATCGAACTGGCAAACCTTGTGAATGGTGATTACGCAGGCAAGCTAGCCCGCGCATCAAAAATCGTTGATGGTAAGTTTTTGCACCTGTCTACCGATTACGTATTTGACGGTAACTCGGAAATTCCATACTCAACTGATGCAATTCCAAATCCGCAAGGAGCATACGGTCGCTCTAAGTTACTAGGTGAAAAGCTGGTTGAAGAGTCAGGTGCTAATTACACAATTTTCAGAACTGCTTGGCTCTATGGTGCACACGGAAGATGCTTTCCAAAAGTTATGCACGAGAAAGCTTTGCGGGGTGACCCGCTAAGAGTCGTAAATGACCAGTTTGGACAACCAACCTGGACCAAAGACCTTGCCGAACAAATTCTAAGTTATGCCCAACTAGACAACGCTCCAGCTATCGTTCACTGTGTATCTTCGGGTAAAGCCAGCTGGTTTGATTTTGCAACTGAAGTAGTTGGAGATTACCCAATCGAGCCAGTTGCTAGTGGCGAGTTTGTAACGGCAGCAAAGCGACCGAAAAACAGTGTTCTAGACAACTCGAGCGATTTGGTTGCACCAATTGCTGATTGGAAACAACGTTGGCTTGCAGCCAAAGATGATGTCTTGGGGCTACTGAAGTAGATCAATCAGGTACTTGCCATAACCCGACTTGAGAAAACGATTAGCCTCTGCTTTTAGTTGAGCATCATCAATGTAACCAAGTCGCCAGGCAATTTCTTCTGGAACAGAGATTTTTGTTCCCTGCCGGTGTTCAATTACTTTTACAAACTCCGCGGCTTCATGGAGAGAATCGATGCTGCCGGTATCCAACCACGCGGTTCCCCGATCAAGTTTTTCGACCTGTAATTCACCCTTGTCCAGGTAAGCCCTGTTGAGGTCTGAGATTTCAATCTCTCCGCGAGCAGAGGGTTTGAGGTTCTTCGCGATTTCAGAAACTTTATGATCGTAGAAATAAAGGCCTGGAATCACATATTTACTCTTTGGTCTGGTTGGTTTTTCTTCAATCGAAAGTACTTTTCCTGTTTCATCAAACTCGATGACTCCATAGTCCTGCGGGTTTTTTACTCGGTGGGCAAATACTGTGGCACCCGGACGGCTCTTCATGCGACTAAGCGTCGAACCTAGGCCAGCGCCGTAGAAAATGTTGTCTCCAAGAACCAGTGCGACGTTGTCCCCGTCTATAAACTTTTCACCTATAACAAATGCATCGGCAAGACCTTTGGGCTCTGGTTGTTCTGCATAGCTAATCTTCAGACCCCACTGCGAACCATCCTTTAGAAGCCTCTTGAACTGATCAGCTTCATGAGGTGTGGTGATCACCAAGATTTCGACGATCCCCGAAAGCATCAGTGTGCTCAACGGATAGTAGATCATCGGCTTGTCGTACACTGGCATGAGTTGTTTAGAGTTGGCGATGGTAAGAGGGTAAAGCCTGGTTCCGGATCCGCCGGCAAGAATTATGCCCTTCATTTTTCCCTTCACCGCGCTAAAGGTTCCAGCGCTTAGCATTTGCCCTGAAACATGAATCGCTCTGCTGATAGCCTATTACAGAGTCATGGGAGGCATTTTGAAGGTTGTTGTCACCGGTGGAGCTGGATTTATCGGCTCAAACTTCGTCCGCAGGACGCTCGCAACTCGCCCCGATGTAAAAATTACTGTTCTGGATTCTCTTACCTATGCTGGGCGTCTTTCAAACCTAGAAGGACTTGAAGGGAAATACGAGTTTGTTCAAGGAGATATCTGCAACTCGGAGATCGTGGAATCTGTGGTGTCAAAGGCAGACGTGGTTGTGCATTTCGCTGCCGAAAGTCACAACGATAATTCATTGAAATCTCCGCGTCCGTTTATTGAGACAAACGTTTTCGGAACTTTCGAACTCATTCAAGCGTGTGTCAAAAACACTGTTCGGATGCACCACGTTTCAACTGACGAGGTATTTGGGGACTTAGCCCTTGATGGAACAGGCAAGTTCACTAGAGACACCCCATACAACCCTTCGTCCCCTTACTCCGCTTCCAAGGCTTCTAGTGATCACCTGGTTAGGGCCTGGGTTCGTTCTTTTGGCCTTAGGGCAACTATTTCTAACTGCAGCAACAACTTCGGTCCGTACCAACACGAAGAGAAATTAATTCCACGCATGATCGGCCTAATCAAATCCGGAGCAAAACCTGAACTCTATGGCAATGGGGCAAACGTCAGGGACTGGATTCACGTCGATGATCACAATGACGGCGTTTGGGCCGTTATTGACAAGGGTGTTATCGGTGAGACCTACCTCCTAGGTGCAGATAATCAGCGCTCGAACCTAGAGGTTGTTCAAGCGTTGCTTGAAATCATGGGCAAACCAAAGGACTGGATCAAATTTATTGGTGATCGTCCAGGCCACGACTTGAGATATGCGATTGATGCTTCAGCAACAGAAACTGAGCTTGGGTGGAAGCCAAAGCATGGAAACTTTGAGGAAAAGTTGGCTGAAACCGTTTCTTTTTACACCAAGAAGTAGTTAGCTCTTCGGGCCAAAATATTCAGAAGTTATCTCTTGAGTTACGCCAATCTTCTTAATGTGTCCATGCTCAAGCCAGACCACCTTGTTACAAGTTTTTTGAATCAAATCGCGGTCATGGCTGGCAATAATGAGGATCTCGGATTCGTCTACTAGCCCGCTCAGTCTTGCACTGGCGCGTTCTCCGAAGGCGCCATCTCCGACTGACAGCCATTCGTCCATGATTAAGATATCGGCCGTTATTGAAGTCGAAACTGAAAAAGCTAGCCTGAGCAACATTCCTGAGCTGTAGATTCTCACTGGAAGATTTATGTAATCCCCGAGCTCAGAAAACTCGATTATCTCGTCGATTTTTTCGTCAATTTCCTTCTTGGAAAGACCCATGAGTTTTCCCCGAAGAAATATGTTTTCACGGCCAGTGTTTTCACCGTTGATGCCAAGGGATATGTCGACCAAAGATGCAATTGATCCTGATCGCTCAATCGACCCAGAACTAGGTTCGAAAATTCCAGACAGCAGTCTGAGGAGGGTACTCTTTCCCGAACCGTTGTGTCCTACGATGCCGAGCCTGTCCCCGGCGACCACGTTAAGGTCTAGGTCCCTAAGAGCTTCAATGCTGAGATGGCCACCTTTCTGAGCGGTTAGCGCTCCGCCAGTTGCTGCACTCACCAGTTTGTTTGTGAGAGACCTAGCCGAAGAGTTAAATATTGGAAGCACTACAGACGCCTGCTTAAGAGTTATGTGCGCCATGGACTAAACCCAGTACGCAATTCGTTTTTCGAAACGCCTGAACATATAGATTCCAACTGCCCAAAAAAGGCCCGCGGACGCAAAAACCCAGATCCAGTTAGACAGCAATGGCAGTTGGCCAATCATTGGCAGTCGAGCAACTTGGAGTATGTGATAAAGCGGATTGAGGCTCACTATTAGGTTCACTAACTCGTTTTCTCCCAGACTTTCTTTAATCCAAATAACTGGAGTTATGTAAAATCCAACGGTTAGGGCAGCGCTAACAATTTGAGGCAAGTCTCTGTACCTTGCGGCAACAATTGCAAAAATTAGGGCTAGGCCTGACAAAGAAATTACTGCAGCTATAACCCCAAGTGGCCAAAGCAAAACTTCCCAGCCTGTGGTGCCACCGACAATCAAAATCACTATGGGGAAAATTACCACGTTGTGCGCGGAAACGATTAGGTTACGCCAAACAATTCGGACTATGTAAACAATTTTTGGAAGTGGTAGTTGCTTTATCATCCCCTCGGAAGCGATGAATGCCATGTTCCCGTCATTGAGAATTCCAGCAATTAGTGCCCACATGATTAGACCAGACGCCAGGTATGGAAGGAACACTTGAATCGGCGTTGCAAATATTGTTCCAAAAACGATGCCAATTGCGGCGATGGTCACCGCCATGCCGATGGTTATCCAAAGCTGACCAAAAACACTTCTGCGGTATGACTGCCTGATATCTTGCCAGCCAAGCATCAAGCCAATTCCAAGCGTTTTTCTCACCTGTTTTGACTCTCCTCTTAGTTAGAGTGCAGGAACTTTATAGACCTAAAGCAATAGCAGTTTACTTCTTGGCTACAACTTTTAGCTTGATGGTTGCTACTAGGTCACCGTGTAATCTAACGGTTGCTAGGTACTCACCAACGGCACGAATCGGATTTGGAATTTCAACTTTGCGCTTGTCGATCTGACCAAGGCCAGCCTCTGAAACAGCAGCTGCAACGTCGCCCGTCTTGACAGAGCCAAACAGTCTTCCACCAACGCCGGCTTTAACAGCAAGCTTCACGGAACCCTCTTCAAGTCTTGCCTTTAGAGTCTGTGCTTCTTCAATTGTTGCTAGTTGGCGGGCGTCACGAGCTGCGCGGATAGAGCTAACTTGCTTTTCTCCACCCTTGCTCCAAGTAACCGCAAATCCTCTAGGTAGTAGGTAATTGCGTGCGTAACCGTTTTTTACTTCAACAACGTCTCCAGCGGAGCCAAGGCCAGAAACCTCATTGGTAAGAATGATCTTTGACATGGGGTTTCTCCTTAGCGGCCAGCGCCAGCGTATGGCAACAAGGCCATCTCGCGTGCGTTCTTGATAGCGGTTGCGATTAGGCGCTGCTCTTGAACAGAGACGCCTGTGATTCTGCGAGCGCGGATCTTTCCGCGGTCAGAGATGAACTTTCTTAGGGTTGCAACATCTTTGTAGTCGATGATGCCAACCTTCATGAACTTAACTGGAGCTAGCTTGTCTAGCTTCGAGTTTCTAGTTGGTTTACGACGTGGGTCGGTTTTTCCAGCCATTTATTTCTCCTAGTTTCTAATCTTTAAAAAGGTGTGTCGTCAGATGCAGGTGCACCTGGGTTAGCCCAGCCGTCATCGGCTTTGGTTGCAGCAGGCGCAGCAGGGGTGTTTGCCCATGGGTCTGATTGAACTTGTGCGGCTCCACCAGCTGCCCCACCCTCGCGAGCGCGACGGGTAACAGCTGCGGTTGCGTAACGAAGCGATGGACCGATTTCTTCGATTTCCATCTCTAGCGATGCGCGAGATTCTCCCTGAGCACTCTGGTAAGCAGAAGGTGCCTTCAGGCGTCCAGAGACTACAACACGAGAGCCTTTGGTTAGGCTCTGGGCTACGTTTTCTGCAAGCTCACGCCATGCGGTGCAACGAACCCAAACGGTTTCGCCATCTTCCCAAGTATTGGTAGTGCGGTTCATAACTCTTGGAGTCGAACCAACGCGCACGCTGCAAACTGCAATGCCACCTTGGGTGTAACGAAGTTCTGGGTCGTCAGCCAAGTTGCCAACAACTGTGATGTTTACTTCTCCAGCCATGATTACTCAACCACCTCTTCTACTTCAGCCGCAGCTTCTTCCTTCTTGTATGAAGGCTTGCTGTCTGAACGGGAATCTGAACGAGAGTCAGATCTAGAATCTGAGTCACCCTTTTTAGCGTATGCCTTACGGGCCGGACGCTCTGGAGAGTACTCAATAGGTGTGATGGTGAACTGAACGTCTTCCGCGCGCAATACCTTGGTGCGCATTACTGCTTCAGAAATGTTTAGTTGACGGTCGAGCTCAATAACAGCCTCAGAAGGTGCTGTCATGTTGATGACGGCATAGATGCCTTCGGTCTGCTTCTTGATTTCGTAAGCCAGGCGGCGTCTTCCCCAAATGGAAAGAGTGTCGATTGTTCCCTTGGCGTCAGTGATGACCTTTAGGAACTTTTGAATTGATGGTTCAACGGTCTTTTCCTCAACTGTTGGGTCGAGAATTACCATTACTTCATACTGATGCATAGCTAACCCACCTCCTTTGGACTAGAGCGGCCATGGACGTTCCATGACAGGAGGGTATGTGGCATCTGTTTTCTTGATTTCTTTTCTTTATTTCAGATCCGAAATCTAGGCAACTTCAAGAGTCTAGCCCTTGGAGTGCCACTCCAGCAAGGCCTTCTTTGCGGCCTCGGGCCCCAGTGGGCCATTTTCGATCCGAAGCTCCAAAAGGTACTTGTAGGCCTTGCCCACCTTAGGCCCTGGCTTCAGACTCAGGACTTCCATTATTTCCTCGCCCGTTAGGTCGGGCCTCATGGCGTTGAGCTCCTCTTGCTCCATGACAATTGCAATTCTTTTCTCAAGATCGTCGTAGGCGTGAGAAAGCTGCTCGGCTTTGCGCTTATTTCTCGTAGTTACATCCGAGCGGGTAAGAATATGTAGCCGAACTAATTGCTCTCCGGCGTCTCGAACATATCTTCTTATTGCAGCATCAGTCCAGGACTGATCACTGTAACCAAAAAACCGCAAGTGAAGCTCGACGAGCTTCGATACTGCCTTGGTGGTGTCATTATCGAAACGAAGCGCCTTCATTCTCTTTGATGCAAGCTTGGCACCCACCACATCATGGTGGTAGAAACTAACTGCCCCGCCTGGCTCCAGCTTTCTTGTTGCCGGTTTTCCGATGTCGTGTAGCAAGGCTGCAAATCGCAACACAAAATCTGGCTCTAGGTTGTAATCCTTTTCGTAATCGATTGCTTGCTCAACAACAGTCAGAGTGTGTTCGTAGACATCTTTATGGTGATGATGCTCGTCAGTTTCTAGCTTCAAAGCCGGTAGCTCAGGCAGGATAATTTCTGCAAGTCCCGAATCTACTAGTGCCTCAAGACCCATTCTTGGGTTTGCTCCAAGCATGAGTTTTTGTAATTCAACTTGAACTCGCTCTGCGGAGATAATCTCGAGTCTTTGGCGCATCGAATGCATTGCCTCAAATGTTGCTGGTTCAATTTCGAACCCAAGCTGAGATGCAAACCTGGCTCCTCGAAGCATGCGTAAGGGATCGTCTCCAAAGGAGTCTTCTGGCTTACTTGGGGTTTTCAGGACCTTGTCTTCAAGATCCCTAAGGCCTCCAAAGGGGTCAACAAATTCCCTGCCTGGAAGAGTCAAGGCCATAGAGTTCACGGTGAAGTCACGGCGTTCTAGGTCGTGCTTCAAATCTGTTCCGAATTTTACCTCTGGTTTTCTAGAGTGAACATCGTATTTATCGGTTCGATAAGTTGTAATTTCAATTTGACTATCGCCGATTCGGCAACCGATGGTTCCGAATTCTTTTCCAATTTCCCAGTGGGTGTCTACTTTGCCCTTGATGACACTAAGAATCTGTTCTGGGGTGGCGTTTGTGGTTAGGTCAATATCTGGTGCTACTCGACCAAGAATTGCATCTCTAACCGGTCCTCCGACAAGGGCTAACTCATACCCCGCGCTTTCAAACATCGCTCCAAGTGAATCAAGAAGCGGAGTTTTTGTTACACGCTCAAGGTTTTTCATGGCGTCGGATGAATGCATATGTTCAACCTTGCCATAACGAATAGGTGGTTTCTATTAGGCAAAATGGGCGCATTTGGTCTTGAGGTTAGGCTTAACAACATGACCCGTGAAAAGCCAGCTCCAGTTGTTGAAGTCTCGGCTGGGGGTTTTGTGGTTTCTAAAACTGATTCGACTCTTGTGGCGCTTATGGCGAGGTTTAATCGGGGTGGAAAACTGGAGTGGTGTATTCCAAAAGGGCATTTAGAGCCGAATGAAACCAATGAGCAGGCAGCGTTACGAGAGGTTTTTGAAGAAACTGGCCTAAGTGCGGAGATCACAGATTATCTGGGGGGTGTGAACTACACCTTTAATCAAAAAGGTAAGAACGTGTCCAAAACTGTGCACGTCTACTTAATGAATCAAATATCCGGTGAGCTAACCATGGAGCACGATCCAAATCATGAGGCAAGTGAGTTAGCCTGGGTAAAATTGAGCGAGCTGATTAATAAGCTCTCCCATGTCAGTGAAAAAAGAATTGCGCAAGTTGCTCTAGAACTTATCGAGGCTCGAAGTTGAAAAAAATTACAGTTGTCTTAATTGTTGCCATTGCTGCCTCAATGGGGTTAGCAGCCATGCCTGCATTCCCGAATCAGAGAACTGAAACTACTGCTCCCGGCGCTTCGATTGTCGGTGGATCGAATATCACGCTGGTTGCAAGACAGTCAAGCTTTCCAGTGGTTGTTAATAACAGCCTGGATGGTGAGGTGAGGGTAATTGTGCACCTAGTTTCTACCAGCCCAAAACTTGTCGTTGAGGAAACTACAGATTGGCTTGTTATGCAGCCGGGTACTACCGTCAACGCCCAGTTTCCAGTGTCGGCAATCGGTAGCGGCGATGTCGTAATGGTTGCCTGGTTGACTTCGATTAGCGGAGTTGAAATAGGACCAAGGGTGCCAATTAAGCTGACCGTTAATCCTGATATCGAAACTTGGGCAATAGGGTTATTTTTTGGACTTGTTGCGGTGTTGACAGTCGTTGGATTTATTCGAACATCGCGTAAATCAAGATCTAGCTAGGAAAAACTAATGAGCGTCGCGAAATCGTCTTTAGTGATGGCCGGTGGAACAATAGCCTCCAGAGTTCTTGGATTTATTCGTACTGTAGTTTTGGCGCTAACAATCGGTGTTACTACCGACGCCGCAGATGCCTTCGGGGTTGCAAACCAACTTCCCAATAACGTTTACGCGATTATCGCCGGCGGGGTCCTATCCGCCGTGCTGGTGCCTCAGATAGTAAAAGCGCGATCTCACAAAGACGGTGGACTTGGATACATTGACCGACTCCTAACTTTGGCAATTGTGGTTTTTATTGCGGTGACTGTGGTTGCTACCCTCGCGGCACCTTTCTTGATTTCCATTTACACAACCGGGTGGTCTCCTGCTCAGTTAGCACTTGCTACCGCATTTGCTTACTGGTGCATTCCGCAGCTTTTCTTCTACGGTCTTTACGCAATGCTTGGAGAAGTATTAAATGCGCGAAGCGCATTTGGTCCTTACATGTGGGCGCCGGTGCTAAACAACCTTGTTGGGATAATTGGCCTGATCAGCTTCTTGGTAATTTTTGGATCCGACCCAGTCGGAGCTAGAACTGTCGAGAGTTGGGGTCCAGACCAAATTGCTCTACTGGCTGGTTCCGCGACGCTAGGCGTGGCTTCCCAAGCGCTCATATTGTTTTTGTCTTGGAGGAAAATCGGAATCAATTTCTCACTGAACTTTTCTTGGCGAGGAGTCGGACTTCGTCCCGCGATGAAAGCGGCCACTTGGACCATCGGAATGGTTTTGGTTTCGCAGATTGGTGGCTTGGTTCAGACTTTGGTGGCTTCTCGGGCGGTAGCAGATAGATCAGAGGATTTAGCGATTGCATCAGTTGCAGCCATGTTGATCGCTTGGTTGCTTTTTATGCTTCCTCACTCTGTCGTAACGGTCTCGATAGCTACTGCTTACTTCACCAAGATGAGTGAACATGTTCACGATAAAAGAATCGATCTTATGAAGATTGATCTCCGTGCCGCTCTCCGAGTGGTTGTTTTGGTGAACGTATTTTCATCCATAGCGCTTGTTCTACTTAGCTATCCAGTTGCCAGGGTGTTTGTTGGGGAGTACCCATCGACGATTGCTTTAGGAAACGTTTTGTTTACAACCATGTTTGGCTTGGTACCTTTTGGCCTAGTTTTCATGTTTCAAAAGGCGTTTTTTGCGCTCGAAGACACGAGAACACCATTTATTTTCACAACAATTCAGATAGCCCTGCACATCGCTGGCTCAATCACCTTGTTTTTCACGATGACATCTGAATTTCTAGTCATGTCGCTGGCTGGACTTACCAGCGTAACTATTTTGATCCAGGCGCTAGTTGCTTACCTGTTCTTACGAGCACGGATCGGGCTCATTGGAACTGCACCAAAGGGCGAAGGTTTGACACTAAGGGTGGTAGCTGCTGCATTAGCAGCGGCTCTGGTTGGCTATGGGATGATTGTGGCCCTAGGTGGAACAACTGAGGGGAGTTTGGGGCTGGCAACCATTGTTGGTGCTGTCACGGTCATCTTTGCCACAGGATCAGCGATGCTTCTGGCTTACGTATTGGTTTTGAAGCTTTTAGGTGTTCCAGAGATAGATAGCGCCCTTAAAGGAATTCGCGGAATACTGCGTCGCTAAACTTAGTTCTTGTTGAGTGGCCTTCATTGCAGCCAAAGCAAGAAAGAAGAAAATGCGCGAAGTAATCATTATTGGATCAGGCCCCGCCGGATACACCGCGGGAATCTATGCCGCAAGAGCAGGCCTGAAACCTCTTCTTATTGCTTCCAGCGTTGAAGCTGGTGGTGAGCTAATGAAAACCACAGATGTCGAAAACTTCCCTGGTTTCCCAGATGGACTCATGGGGCCGGATCTAATGATGAAATTTCAGGCTCAGGCCGAACGCTTCGGAACAGAAATTTTGTTACAAGACGTTGTTGAAGTTGATCTCAAGGCAAACCCAAAGATCGTCAAGGTTGGCACCGGAGAAACCTTTGAAGCCAAGACGGTCATTTTGGCTACCGGGGCTGCCTACCGTGAACTTGGCTTGCCTAAGGAAAAGGAACTCTCTGGTCATGGTGTGAGCTGGTGCGCGACCTGTGATGGTTTCTTCTTTAGAGAAAAAACCATTGCTGTTGTTGGTGGAGGAGATTCCGCCATGGAGGAAGCTAACTTCCTAACCCGCTTTGCTTCCAAGGTTTATGTCATTCACCGCAGGAATGAGCTCAAGGCCTCGAAGATTATGCAGGATAGGGCAAAGGCAAATCCCAAGATTGAGTTCATCTGGAACGCAGGTGTGGAAGAACTCCTAGGCGAAGGCAAACTAACCGGGGTGAAACTCAAGGACACCGTCACAGGAGCTGAGTCCCAACTGGATCTTGATGGCTTGTTTATTGCCATTGGAAATGACCCAAGGGTCTGGTTGGTTGAGAACCAGCTGGAGCTAACCAATGACAAATTCATTAAGGTCGATGGCCGAAGCTCCAAGACTTCTTTACCTGGGGTTTTTGCTTGTGGTGATGTGATTGACCCGACTTACCGTCAGGCAATCACAGCGGCGGGTTCGGGTTGTGTCGCAGCCTTGGACGCCGAGCATTTCATCACCGCGCAGTAGATTTAGAACAGATCGATTATTTAGGAGAAATCATGGCACCGAAGAATGTAACCACCGCTTCTTTCCAGGCGGATGTGCTGTCAAACCCGAAGCCAGTAATGGTGGACTTCTGGGCCGAATGGTGTGGGCCATGTCGCATGGTTTCCCCAATTCTTGACGAGATTGCAGCTGAGTACTCAGACAAGATCGAAATCGTAAAGGTAAACGTCGACGAAGAGCCAGAGCTTGCCATGCAGTATGGCGTTACCGGAATCCCGCTAATGGGTATCTTTCAGGGTGGCCAGCTAGTCAAGCAAATGGTTGGGGCAAAACCCAAGCAGGCAATTGTTGCTGACCTTGCAGAATTCCTAGCCTAAAAACCGTTCGGTTTTTAGTTATCTTCCTTTTTTCTTGTAGCCAATCTCATCCAAGATTCGGTTCAAATCCGCGACCGTTGCGAAGTCAATAATCAGTTGCCCCTTCTTGCGACCAAGAGCGATCTTCACTGTCGTGTTTAGCTGGTCGCCAAGTCCCTCAGCAATTTCTTTCAAATGATCCTGACGGGTGCCTTGAATGATTTTTGGTTTTTTGTTTTCGGGCTTATCGATGCCAACAATTTCTTCCAAAGATCTAACTGACAAACCTTCGTTGATTGTTTTGGTTGCAAAGTATTCCATGCGTGAAGCATCAGCTGCACCAAGAATTGCTCTTGCGTGACCGGCAGATAAAACGCCCGATGCTACTTGTCTTTGCACGCTTGCCGGTAACTTCAACAAACGCAAAGTGTTGGTGATTTGTGGACGTGATCTACCGATGCGCTCTGCGAGCTGTTCTTGAGTAATCCCAAAATCCTCCAACAGCTGCGAGTAAGCACTTGCTTCTTCAAGTGGGTTTAGATCACTGCGGTGAAGGTTTTCTAGAAGTGCATCGCGCAGCATGTTCTCATCTGCTGTTTCGCGAATAACCGCTGGGATCTTGGTCAGTCCTGCTTCTTTGGATGCGCGGAGTCTTCGCTCCCCCATGATCAATTCATATTTGCCGTCAGATTTTTCTCTGACGACAATCGGTTGCAAGACACCTAGCTCGCGAATTGAATGAACAAGTTCTGAAAAAGCTTCTGGTTCAAAAATAGATCTTGGTTGTTTTGGGTTAGGAACAATTGCTTGAACGTCTAGGTGACCAAAGCGTGCACCAGGAACTGCAACAAGGTTTGATTCTTTCGTTCCACCGGCTGGGAAAAATATATCCACTGGGCGCTCGGTTGTTTTTTCCGAGGTAGGAATTAATGAACCAATGCCTCTACCGAGACCGCCTTTTTTCTCAGCCACGGGCTGCTCCTCTGTTTGCCATTTCTATTGCTGCTTCCAGATATGCAATTGCACCTGGTGATGTTCGATCGTAAGAAATTACAGTGCGTCCGTAACTTGGTGCTTCGGAAACTCGAACGGATCTTGGAATGATTGTCGACAAAACTTGATTTGGAAAATGAAGTTTTACTTCGTCCGCAACTTGCGAAGCAAGTTTGGTTCGCGAGTCATACATCGTTAGCAAGATTGTCGAAAGCTGAAGTGAAGGGTTAAGGTGCTTCTTGATCATGTCAATGCTTTTGATCAGTTGGCTTAGTCCTTCAAGGGCGTAGTACTCGCATTGAATTGGAATTAAAACTTCTTTTGCTGCAACGAAAGCATTCACTGTCAGAAGACCCAAGCTAGGTGGGCAGTCAATCAAGACAAAATCCGGTGGAGTTGGTGTTGAGGCGATGTAGTTCTCTATAGCGGTGCGAAGGCGCTGCTCTCTAGCGACCAACGAAACGAGTTCGATCTCAGCGCCGGCGAGATGAATGGTAGCTGGAACGCAGGTTACTCCTGGGCTCTCGGTGCTTTGCTGGACCACCTGAGCCATGGGGACGTCATCGATGAGCACTTCGTAGATGCTCTTGATGTCGGCGTGGTGATCGATACCCAAGGCCGTGGAGGCATTGCCCTGTGGGTCCAAATCGACTACGAGTATCATTAATCCTTTGGAAGCTAGAGCAGATGCCAGGTTCACTGTGGTGGTTGTTTTGCCAACACCACCCTTTTGGTTGGAAATAGTCATGACTCGAGTAGTTAAAGGTTTATCCACAACCTTAGACCCGGCCTGCTCCAAACGTTGAGAGTTTTCCACAAGCTCTCGAGCCAGCGGAGTATCAGCTAAGTCGGTCAAATTAGAAGCTAAATCATCGGGATGTTTCACGTGAAACCTCCGAAATCTCTGACTTATCCACAAGCCATCCTGTGGGGTGTGGAGAACTCTCAAGTCGACCGTTAGGGTAGCCCAAGCCCTTTACAACACCGGGTTTAGCAACAGCTGTGGTCTCTGAAGGTTGTTCTGACATTTAGTTCTCCTTCGAAGAATCTAGCGTAGTTTTGACTATCGATGTGGGCTCAGCGAGAAACTTTTCACCACAAATTTGAATCTCGAACGAGGCAATTCCTAGCTTCTTTTGAAGCTTCTTCGCGGCATCAATTTCTTCAGCCGCTTTCGAACCCTTGAGGGCAACTAGGGAGCCCCCTGGCTTTAAAAGATGCACTGTCAATCGAAGGAGTTTTTCCAAAGCGGCCACCGCCCTAGCGGTGACGATATCAAACTTTAGATCCAAGACTTCTTCGGCCCTGGCTCTTCTGACTTCAACGTTGGCTAGGCCTATGTCCTCGATTACCTCTAACATCCAGTTGGATCTGCGCTCCATAGGTTCAATTAGCACAAAGTGAGCCTCTGGCATGGCAATTGCCATTGGGATCCCTGGGAGTCCGGCACCTGAACCGACGTCGGCAACAAGGTCTCCGGGTCTTACGGTTTCGGCGACCACAGCTGAATTCAAGATGTGCCTAGACCAAAGCTTGTCCAATTCCCTTGGTCCAAGAAGCCCCAACTCATCGCTGTCGTTGGCCAGCTTTTGGGCGAAAGCCTTGGCCTTCTCTATTTGGGGGCCAAAGATTGCCTTGGCTGATTCTGGCTCAGCCTCGAATTGTTTCACGTGAAACTATTCAGGCTTGGAGATTACGATGTGGCGGTCGCGTCCTTCGCCCTCGGACTCTGAGCTCAAACCAGCCTCACCGATCAAGTCGTGGGCGAGTTTTCGCTCGTAGGAGCTCATTGGCTTGAGGTGCTTTGGCTCGCCGGTTTCATTGACCTGGGCAATGAACTTCTCAACCACCTTGGTTAGCTGGTCGATCTTGGCCTGTCTTGAGCCGCCCACATCTAGGATCAGTCGTGAGTAGCTAGAGGTCTTGACCTGGACAGCCAGGCGTGTTAGCTCCTGGAGGGCCTCAACGGTGTCCGGGTGGGAGACCAAGGCTAGGTTGGAGTCCTTGCTAGCAGTGACCGCTAGATAGGCCCTACCCTCACGAACGTCGATATCAATATCGCCATCCAAATCTGTTATGTCAAGTAACTCTTCTAGATAATCGGCGGCGATATCGCCCTCTTCTTCGAGTTGCTTAACGGTTCTTTCTTTGCTCTCTTCTAAATCGGCCATCTTGATTACCTACTTCTTCTTTTTCTGGTCTTTTTTGGCCCGCTTCTTAGAAACTGGCTGTTCTCGCTGAGCCTTCTCGGCCGCTTCGGCAGCAGCTTGGGCAGCCTCTTCGGCGTCCTTTTTGGCCTGAAGTTCCTTTGGAAGCTTGCCTTTCTTGGCTAGGCGCTCGATTCTGGCTTTGTAAGCAGGGGATCCTTCAGTTGGCATGTTGCGTATGACAATGAACTGCTGGCCCATGGTCCAGAAGTTTGAGGTTAGCCAGTAGAAAATAACGGCGATTGGGAAGGAGATTCCTGAGATTACGAAGATTAGTGGGAACACGTAGAGCAAGATCTTCTGGGTCTGCATGTATTGGCTGTTTTGGACTTCTGGGTTCTGGTTCTTGGCAATGATCTGCTTCTGGGTAATGAACTGAGAACCAGACATCAAAATGACCATGATTCCAGCCAGGATCTGAACCTCGATACCGGTGGCGGTAAGGAAGGTCTCAGAGAGCTTAGCCCCAAAGAAAGTCGCGTCGGAGAACTGGGTTGCCAAGGTCGAGTTCATCAGGCCAACGCCGGTCTTTTGAGCTTGGGCGTCGTTCAAGACGAAGAAAAGGCCCGTAAAGATAGGGATTTGGACCAGGATTGGAAGGCAGGAGCTGAGGGGGTTAGATCCGGTTCTCTTATAAAGATCCATTTGCTCTTTGGCAAACTTCTCTCTGGACTCACGGTCATTTTTACCCTTGTATTTCTTTTGCAGCTTCTGAAGCTCTGGCTGGACCAGCATCATGTTTCGCTGAGATTTAATCTGCTTAACAAATAGCGGGATTAGGGCTGATCGAACGACCAAAACTAGGCCGACAATGGCCAAAACCCAGCTGAGACCTGACTCTGGGGCTATTCCAAAGAAAGCAAAAAGAGAGTGAAAACTGACCAAAATAAGCTCAATTACCCACTTGATTGGAAACAGCAGATCCATCTAATTACCTTCCTTGGGGCTTTGGCGAAACAAAGCCGTTTTCTAGCACAATAAACCTCTGGTTTGAGGGTTTGACCTGGTCAATTCCCCCTTGAGACCAAGGGTTGC
Source organism: Rhodoluna sp. (assembly GCA_044345455.1). GTDB lineage: Bacteria > Actinomycetota > Actinomycetes > Actinomycetales > Microbacteriaceae > Rhodoluna. The sequence goes on along the minus strand of JBIJBA010000002.1, from coordinate 7,353 downwards.
ATCTGACAATCCTTGCCGTTGTCAACACGCTACCAACAATCACTCCTCGCTGTTGGATTTGGCCTAAGCCATAAGCCGAACAGGTCGGGTAGTACCTACAAACATCTCCATAGAGCGGAGATATGAACTTCCTGTACCCCTTGAGGAACAAAACAATCAGGTTCCTAGGAACCAGCCAAATGGTCCACAGGGCATTCATTTCAGCCCGCAAACCTTCTCAAAATCGTCGGAAAGTTGCTGAAAATCCAGTTCTGCGCTGCCTGGGAGGGTCCTGAGCACTACCTGGGAGCCGTTGGGAAAAGATTCCAATTGCTCCCTCACTAGGCTCCTAAGTCTTCTTTTCAAAAGATTCCTCTTGACAGCTCCACCACTTGCCTTCGAAACTACGAACCCGAATTTTTTGGGTTGGTCTTCTTCGATTAGTCGATACCCGACCAGATGGCTAGTGGATTGTTTTTTGCCGGCTCGCATGATCTTGCGAAAGTCATCGCCTCGAACTAGTCGGTTGGCCCGATCCAGCATTTTGGTTTTTAGGCCGAAAGTTCTTTGCGACCCTTACGACGACGTGCAGCCAAAATAGCCCTGCCGGCGCGGGTTGCCATGCGAAGTCTGAAGCCGTGCTTTTTTGAGCGACGACGATTATTTGGCTGATAAGTGCGCTTGCTCATTTGAATACACTCCGAAAATTTATTTAGGAACCAGGTGAGTCGGCTAGTGGCCTTTATTTTATTGGGCTGTTGGTTCCTTGCTACAGCGCAACCTCTCAAATCTAGAGCCTAGAGGGGTGTTTGGTCAAGTCGAAAACCGACCAATTTTTTGTTTAGAAAAATAGCATTCACAAATCTTGGATTTGCTTTTAATCCCAGATTTCAGTTGACTACTTGTCTGGTGTTGGATGTTTTCCACAACCCTAAATATGTTTGTTAATTATGTGGAAAACTATTCAAATTGACGAAAGGGGGATCTAAGTGAGTGAGTTAGACGAAGTTGCAAAACAATGGACATCGGTAGTTTCAAGACTCACAACCAAAGGATCCCTCAGCCCCCAACTTATGGGATTTTTGACCCTTGTGGAACCAAAGGGTGTCCTAGCGGACACTCTGTATTTGGAGGTTCCAAATGACCTAACCCGAGGAATGCTAGAGCAGCGGATCCGAACCGACATCCTTGAGGTTTTGCAAGAGGATGCTCTCATGGGTGGGCCGACTAACTTTGCCGTTGTGGTCAACCCGGATATTGAGGGCAAAGCAAACGTTTCTGAGACCCCTGAAAATGTCTTTCCGATTGGTTCTGCCCCTTCACTGCAATCTGAGGAATATCCCAGAAAAACCGGTTCTGTTGGGGTGGTTTTTGACACCAGATTAAATCCCAAATACAACTTCGATAACTTCGTAACCGGAGGTTCCAACCGCTTTGCCCATGCAGCTGCCTTTGCCGTTTCGGAAACTCCGGCCAAGGCCTACAACCCACTCTTCATTTATGGTGGGTCTGGTCTTGGCAAGACTCACCTTCTGCACGCCATTGGCCACTATGCCCTCAGTCTTTATCCAAAGATCAAGGTTCGTTACGTGTCCTCCGAAGAGTTCACGAATGACTTCATCAATGCAATCCAGAACAACCGAAGCTCAGCTTTTCAGGCTGAATATCGGGATATTGATGTTCTCTTGATTGACGATATACAGTTCCTGCAAGGAAAAGACCAGACCCAAGAGGCTTTTTTCCACACCTTCAACACCCTGCATGATCACAACAAGCAGGTGGTCATCACCTCTGATTTGCAGCCAAAAGAGCTAACTGGCTTTGAGGAGCGGATGCTTTCCAGGTTTGAATGGGGACTCATAACTGATATCCAAGCTCCTGAGCTAGAAACCCGAATCGCCATCCTAAGGAAAAAGGCCGAAAACGAAAAAATCAAGGTCCCGGACGAGATCCTTGAATATATGGCCGCTCGTGTTGCCTCCAATATCCGCGAGCTTGAAGGTACTTTGATTCGGGTCACTGCTTTTGCTGCCTTAAATAGGACGCGGGTGGATATGAACCTGGTTCAAACCGTCCTAAAAGACGTTGTTCCGCTCGGGGAGCAAAACATTATCGTCCCCAACGACATCATTGCCGAGGTATCAAAGTATTACTCAATCACCCCAAGTGACCTATTTGGGTCCTCAAGGCAACAAGCGGTTGCCCAAGCTAGGCAGATTGCCATGTATTTGATTAGGGAGCAGACCAATTTGTCGCTTCCAAAGATTGGTCAGTTGTTTGGAAACAGGGATCACACGACGGTTATGTATGCAAACAAAAAGGTTACAGATCTAATGAAGGAGCGCCGAGCGCTCTATAACCAAGTAACAGAGATCCTCAATAGAGTCAAGCAAAAGTCCCGTGGATAACCTGTGGATAACTGTGTAATTGGCTGATTTAAGGCCAAAAACCAACCCTATGGAGAATTAAAATCAACAGGATAGGTGGTTATACACAGGCTTATACACAACTGTGTAAACAAGTTTCAAAGATGTAGTTTCTTGGGAAATAGAGGGATGTAGTTAGTTATCCACAGTTTCTACAAGGGTTAATGTGATTATTACTTAAATAGCTTCTAAGTAGATCTATAACCCTTATGAAATTACTGGTCTAAAACCACTGTAAGAATGTGCCAAGATTGAAGACCTACTAGGAGGGGAACCAATTGAAGTTTCAAGTCAATAAAGACGTACTAAATGAGGCTGTGTCCTTTGCGGTGAGATTACTCCCCCAAAGAACAACCCTCCCAATCCTCAGTGGAATCCTTATCGAGGCAGATGCCAATAATCTCCGTTTATCAGTCTTCGACTACGACACCTCAGCCCAGGTAGAAATAGCGGCCAAAGTAGAACAATCCGGCAGAGTGCTTGTCTCTGGCCGTCTTTTAGCTGAGATCGTAAGTAAACTCCCAAACTCAGTTGTTGATTTTGCAACTGATGGGTCAAAAGTTCAAGTCAATTGTGGCTCCGCAAAATTCTCACTTCTAACCATGCCTATTGATGAGTACCCAACACTTCCAGAGATCCCCGAAACTTCAGGTCAAGTTTCCGGAGAAGACTTCGCATCCGCTATTTCTCAAATTTCTGTCGCGGCTTCCAAAGAAGACGTGACACCAGTTCTCACAACTGTGTTACTTGAAACCTCAAGTGAAAACATCTCACTTGTGGCAACAGATCGTTACCGTGTCGCCGTTCAAGATATCCCTTGGAAGTCAAAAACTTCTGGCGCTAATCAGATAGCGCTAATTCCAGCAAAAACCCTTCAAGAAATAGCAAAGACATTTGCAAACCAAGGTGAAGTTTCAATTTCAATAAACCCATCAGATGAAAAAGATTTGATTGCCTTCAAGGCAAATAATCGCTCTGTTACTTCAAGACTAATCAAGGGTAATTTCCCTGCGGTAAAAACTTTGTTCCCGGAAAAGATTGAAAACTTCGCAATCATCAACACACAAGATTTACTTGATTCAACAAAGCGAGTTTCCTTAGTTCTAGAACGCGAAAGCCCAATCAAATACATCTTCAGCTCAACTTCCTTGAATCTAGAGGCCGCCGGAGGAGAAACCGCCCAGGCTTCTGAAAGCATTGATGTTCAAGTTACCGGGCCAGATGTAACGGTTTCTCTAAAGCCACAATTCCTGATCGATGGTTTAGTTGGTGTAAAAACTGAATTTGTGAAAATAGGTTTCACTAATAGCGACAACCCAAATAGACCAAGTCCCGTTTTGATTACCAACCACCAGGCAAAAGAAAAATCAGCTAGCGATAGCTACATGTATCTCTTGCAACCAAATCTTCTTGGCCGCTAAAAAGAAAACAAAGCTTTCTCTAGAAGATGTTTGCGAAGCGAGTAAAGCTCACCAACTTTAGAAACTACGAATCAGCGGACATTGAGTTTTCCTCCGGAGTAAATCTGATTTACGGGCCAAACGGCCAAGGAAAAACCAACCTGGTTGAAGCCTTAAATTTCTTCGCCGCTCTGGATTCACATCGAGTCGCTGGACACACCCCACTTATCAAACAAGGCAAATCAACTGCGATTATCTCCCTCGAGTTATCTCACGAAACCAGAGATTTACTTCTGGAGTATGAGATCAATGCTGATTCATCAAATAGGGCCAGGCTCAATAAGTCCGAGGTTGCCAAACCTAAAGACATACTGGGTTATCTAAATTCGGTGATTTTTGCTCCCGAAGACCTAGACATAGTAAAACGAGACCCAAGTAACAGAAGGGCCTTTCTAGACCAATTGATTGTTCAGTTCAACCCCCGAATGCACGGTGTTTATGCCGATTATGACCGTGTTCTAAAACAACGAAACACCCTCTTAAAATCCGCCAGAGCCACCGGCACCAAAGGGGGTAGTTTGTCTACCCTGGACGCCTGGGATCAAGCACTGGTCAAAAATGGAACCGAAATTATCGCTGCACGAGTTGGCACCACCGAAAAACTCTCACCACCGCTCGTAACCAACTATCAAAACATTGCCAAGAGCAATAACGAACCAAGCATGTTTATTCGATCTTCGGTGGTTGAATCAAGCAAGCTAGATCAAGATGATCTTGAGACCCAAGACTCGCTAGATTCAAACAATAAAGAAGAAATATCTGTAATGTTCCAAAGAAAACTATCTCTCCTCCGCCAAAAGGAACTTGAGCGCGGGATTACTTTAGTTGGCCCACATCGCGATGATCTTCAGCTTAACCTCGGCTCTCTTCCAGCAAAAGGCTATGCAAGCCATGGAGAGAGCTGGTCCTACGCTCTTTCTCTCAAGCTTGCCTCGCTTGAGATACTAAAATCAGAATCCAAGCTAGGGGCTCCAATCTTGATTCTCGACGACGTCTTTGCTGAGTTAGATAAAGACCGAAGAGAGAAACTTTCTGATCTAGTGCAGCAAAATGAACAGGTGCTAATCACAGCGGCTGTAATTGAGGATGTACCAGAGAACCTGCTTGCCAATAAGTTTGAAGTGGAGTCTGGAAAGGTGACACATGTCTGAAGACAACAACTTTGCAGTCGATTTCTATTACGCCATGAAGGCGGCCGTCACCGGCAGGGTATCCAAGGACCAGAAGAGAATAATCGAGAAAAAGAAGATTCGCTCTAAACCCTTCGACTCCGGCCGTAACCCAGTGCCAGCAGGTAACACCATCGACTCTCTGATGCAAGATTTTCGCTGGCAATCGCAACTAGAGGAAGCGGAGCTATTTGTTCGTTGGGGCGAAATTGTTGGTGACATAAACTCAAAGAATTCACAACCTGAAACTTTGAATAATGCCAAGCTAACAATTCGCTGCAAATCGACCGCTTGGGCAACCGAATTGCGATTGATGCAAAATCAGATTTTGGAGAAAATCGAGGCTGCATTTCCAGAGCTAAAAATATCGAATATTTCGTTCATTGGACCAGACGCACCAAGTTGGAAAAAAGGTTCAAGATCGGTTCCCGGTCGAGGACCTAGAGACACCTACGGATAGTTTTCTCCAACCTCGAATTTTCGCGGGGGGATTCAGCGTGCTCCAAAACAGTCAACATTACAGTAATGAGTTTTGACATCAACCACCCAAGACACCTAGGTTGTAAAACTTATTAGAGTTAAAGAATGCTGATAATTGTTCCGGGTTTTGGGACCGGCCGTTACAAGGTAGCGGCGATTAACGCTCGCAAGATATCACAACTACCTAACTCCGATGACACCTTTGAAGCAACGCCCACCCCAAACCCGTCACACAAAGCCGACCACTTCCTTCATAAATTCGCAATCTGGAAGCAAGCTCTTGTGGGAAACAACGAAGAATTTTTCGTGCATCTTGATGCCGACGCTTCTTTGACAAGAAACTTTTCCGAAGAGTTGTTGGAGCAGCACCTCGGTAGATCCTCAATAGGAATGGTCGAGCAGCCTCGGGTTCTTGGTGACAACCCTTTAACTCGAAAAGATTTGTATGAACACTATCTAAAGGTGGCTCATGCCGCTATTTCCCCTTCCTCACGGAAACCTAGTTTTCAGAGCTTTAGATACTTCAACACTGGGTTTGTGGCGTTTAGGAGGCGAGGTCTAGAGAACTTCCTCTATTGGATAGACGAAAAGCTATCATCAACACCCCGAGAAATTGAATCTTCCATGGTCGCAGATCAGGACTTTATGCAGGTTTATGCAAACGAAGTGGCTTCAGGCGAGGTTACGGAGCTAGATTGGAGCTGGAATCACTGCGAGTTATGGGATGAGAACTTTCCTAATCCAGAGGCAAAGATCATACACATGTCTAATTTCTGTAACGGACCCCTACCGTCGCAAATGAATCGAAGAGCGGTTATCTGCCGGCAGGACCAGTTAAAGAGCTTTGGAGAATTGACCGTAGTAATTGTTACTCACAATTCCACCGCCGTTATAAACGAGTGCTTGAGAGCGTTATTGGAGATTCCCGACCTACGGATCTTGCTCATTGACAACGCCTCGACAAAGGGTCTTGACTTACCTAAAAGTGAGCGAATTAGAGTTATTAGGAACACCACGAATCTCGGTTTCGCTAGAGCGGTCAATCGAGGAATTAGAGAGACCGACACAACCTACATTTGTCTATTGAACCCGGACGCCTTTCTCACATATGAGGCAGCCGAGGAAGCAATATCCCAACTCGAGAGAAACCCAAATCAGTTGTTAGGTCCAGACTTTTACGATGCTTCTGGAAACCTAACTCAAGGATTGCGAAACGGACAACCACTACAACAGTTGATTCAAGATATAGTTCCAGAACAACACAAATTCCGCAGGAAACTATTGTCAACTTTTATTCCCGATAGGCCCGGAGATGAATTCAATTGGCTTATAGGAGCATGCATATTCTCAACCAAGGATTTTCTGCTTGAAATAGGTGGGCTGGATGAAAGCTACTTTCTGTACATGGAGGACGTTGAGCTTGGAAAACAAGCGTCAACCAGAGGGAAAGTTGACAGCATCAATGCTTCTATCGAACACCTAGGTTCGACAAGTACGGATAGAACCCCAAGGTTCAAATCTCAAGAATTAGTCAGAGCAAGGCTAAAGTACCTGAGACGCCACTTTGGCATTTATCCATGGATCTTTACATTGCTACTTTCGGGTTACATGTTTAGTACAAAGATAAAAAGAGGCTAGAACAGTGCTTTATTACTTCCTACCGCAGCCAACAATTCATGGCGGAATCAAGGTGGGATTTCAGTTCGCATCAATACTGAAACAACTTGGTGTTGATGTCATGATGGTGACGCCGAATGGTTATGCCCCAAACTGGTTCCCAAGCAACCTGACGGTACTAAGGCGAGAACGGGTACTGCCCACTTTGAAAAAAACAGATAA
>JBIJBA010000018.1:0-13783 GCA_044345455.1 Rhodoluna sp. | reverse complement strand
ACTCTTCTCTCACCCCCGAGACTACGGTGACCTTGAGAAAACAAGTGCTGGGCTGGTTCTTCATTGTCAGGGAACCGATGAAAGTATCCTTCCAATTCTCAATGACAAGAAAGTTGAACTTCTGGCTTGCTGGGAGCAGGCAGAAATTTTCTTTCATGAGCACTCGCGTCAAGCAGAGAATGTAGGCATTTCAATTTCCGAAATTTTCTTCTATAACGGCCAAATGAAGAAACCGGGGAGTTACTCCATAATGCCTAGACGCGGCACCCTTCGCTACGAGGAAAAACTGGTTGGCTTTGAAAAAAGAGTCATTGAAAATCGCACTGAGAAAGAAACGGGAGAAATACTCAAATCGACAAGTGGCTTCATTGCGCTCGCTGAGAATGAGTGGTTTGGGCTTCCCGCTCTAGAGGCAATGGCTGCTGGATGTCTAGTTGTTAGCCCGCGAACAATTGGCGGTGGAGAATATCTCATAGATGGTACTAATTGTCTTCTATCGGAAGTTGAAGAACTAAGTAGCAAAATGCTAGAGCTACTCAATTTCGAATCAAAACACGAAGAACTGAGGCTGGCAGCTATGAGAACGGCTTCTGTTTATCACCCAAGATCTCAGTTGATTGAACTGCGAAGAAAGATAGATTTAGGCGGCCTAAAGTGGCTTCAATAAATATCGGTATTGTGATGCTAGCCAAGAGCATGCACCCAATGACACAAACATCAATTACTGCTCTCGAGAAATCTCTTTCCAATGCTGGGTTACTGAATTCTTCAAGGCTAGTGCTTGTGGACAATTCATCCCCCGACCCTTATAGGTTGGAAAACTTGAATACACACGTCAACTTAAGCCTCGTTCGGCTAGACAAGAGTCATTCATTTTCGGCTGCTTCAAATTGGGGAGCATCCAAACTACGAGATTCAGACATGTTGCTTTTCTTGAATAACGATGTATTTCTTCACCCCAGAGCGGTCGAAACCATGATCCAAGACAAAACCAGGCTTGGTGCCGAAATATGTGGACTGAGACTAGTTTATCCAAACGGTGAAATTCAACACATGGGAGTTGGGTTTGACCCAAATATGTCAACCCCTCATCATTTGAATCATTACGAATCATCAATTCTTCATTCGCGAGTGAGCGGCTATTGCCAAGCCATCACGGGCGCTGCGATGCTAATTGATTCGAAGTTATTCTGGGAGCTGGAAGGGTTTGATGAAGTGTTCCAATTCTGCTACGAAGATACCGACTTCTGTCTGCGAGCGGCGACTTTAGGCAAAAAAATAGTCTGCTCCCAGTCAGTGGACTCCATCCACCTTTCAGGACAGACCTGGAACGAAACCTCTATGAGATATAGGGTTATCTCAAGCGAGATATTCTTGGCCAGGTGGGGCGGTCGCGTTTCATCCCTAAGAGCGTGAAAGAAACCCAATGAGGCTAGTAGAAAACCTGACACTCTTAGTCCACACCCATGAGTCTCTTGGTCGCCTTCAATCTCTCATTTCAACTACAAGTTGGATTCCCAATCGCATTGCAATTGACATGAAAAGTAAAGACGGCACAGCTCAGAAACTAGCTGAGGCAGGATTTGAGGTAGTCTCGATTGAACCCGAAGTCTTTTATGATGAGTTGAGGAACTCTTTCCTTTCACTGCCAACAACTCCATGGACGCTAGTTTTAGACAGCGACGAGTACTTGGCGGATGATGCTAGCGAGCAAATCAATCAGCTTATTGAGACGGCCGATGAAGATGTTTTGGGCTTCAGGATTCCTCGCCACAACTATATTCTGGGAACAAAGTTTACAGGCTCTGGATGGTACCCCGACCACCAGTTAAGACTATTTAGATCAAACCAGGTTTGCTATAAGCCGGGGCATCATTTGCCTCCACTTCCAAAAAACCCAAACTCAAAGATAGTTATTTTGGAAACCCCTAGCAGTCTTCACATCCACCACAATAACTACTCTTCGATTTCGGAGATGCTTTCAAGGCAACTTCATTACGCTATAACGGACATTTACGACTCAAGCTCGGACTCATTTGATTTCGATGATTACATGCTTTCGGCCATAAGGGAGTTCAACAAACGAAATGGCTCTCAAGACGACGGTCAACTATCGTACATTACCGGAATGATCATGTACTGGAACGAGATCAACAGAGGGCTTATTCACTGGGAAAAAACCGGCTACCAGGGTCGTCTAACAACGCACCTACCAAACCAAGTGTTTCTCTCAAACGAGTTCGAGACATTGAGGCTTGAAATTCTTCGCCTTAACGACAGAGACCGCGTAGACCTAGACACAGTTCACAAGGAGTATCAATCTTCAACCTCATGGAAGCTGACTGCACCCTTAAGGTGGTTCAGAAGGCTGGCTAAATCTATTCGGGGAAAGTCGAATTGAGAGCAGCAATTATCGAAGCAAATCCGATAGATCCCGAGAGGGATGCGGGTGCCCGTGCCATCGCAGACCTAAGTGATTCATTTGTGCGAATTGGATTCGAAACAACGCTTTTCGTTGAGAACCCTAACCTCGAGAATACTTTAGCTAACTTCAATTCTGATGTGATTGTCGCCAGCAGATCAAGCACAATGATTCGTGCTCAGCACTTCAGAAAAGAGTTCAATGCACCTGTTCTGTATTGGGCTCATGATCTGCAAGCAAAACGCATCAGCCTAAGGGAGAGCCTTGAAGGAACACCAGCCAGCGCTTCGCTAGCCAGGAGCTTTATTGAGCAACTAGCAATTTCATCATCAGATTTAGCCGTATTTCCAACCAAAGAAGACTCAAACGGAGCCCGCAGGAAGTACTGTGTGTCAAACATAGACCAGCATCAATACTTCTCCTTCAATTCTCCTGCCAGATCATCAGAATCAGCAAGGGAAGACAACATAGTTTTTATAGGGAGCCCAGAACATGTTCCAAACCCAGACGGGCTTCGCTGGTTTTTGGAGGATTGCTGGCCATGGATTCATGACAAAGCCAATTCAGCAAAACTCCAAATTATTGGAACATGGCAAGATTCTGAGATCTCTAATGAGGACCATTATGGTGTTGAGTTCACTGGGCAATTAAGCGAAGAGGAAGTCAGGGACATTATGAGCGAAAGCTTGATTGGAGTGTCACCGCTAAGGTTTGGAGCCGGTTTGAAGAGAAAAACACTTCAGTATCTAGACAATGGTCTAGCGCTTGTCTCCACAGACTTCGGCTTGCAGGGACTACCGAGAAGTCAGGACCACAAATCTTGGATTAGGGCAAATACAAGCAATGATTTCATCGATGCCATAATTAGACTCCTTTCGGACCGTTCTCTGGCGAACGAAATATCAAAGTCGGGTAACGAATTCTTGAGGCAGAATTTCTCAGAGCAAGCCTTTGACTCTGGCTTAGTACGTATTCTAAAAAAAATTAAGGTACCAGTTTAGGTAAAATCCTAAGTAGAAGGCCTCATTAGTGTAAATCTCTCCACGGCCAGGACCAGGAAAGATAACTTGAAGAAATGTCTGCACGAGGTTTAGTAACCCAATGTCTGACCCACCTCTTTTGACAAAACCAAGATCGGTCCCTGGTCGAGGACCTAGAGACACCTACGGATAGATTTCCCCAACCTCGAATATTTGCTCTTCGGACAAGCTAAAATAGGAAAGTTAGCAAACCCGAATTTAAGTCGCATTGCGCTGTTATGTGGAACTAACTCGTTACTAGAGGAGCATTTCGTAAATGGCAGTCAAGAAAGAACCGGCAAAAAAAGAAACAAAAGCCGTGAAAGCACCAGCCAAAGCTGCTGCCAAACCCACTCAAAAAGTAGCGACAAAACCAAAATCTGAAAAAGAAACCAAACCCAAATCTGCCTCAAAATCTGGCTATGACGCCGGAAGTATTCAAGTCCTCGAGGGATTGGAAGCTGTTCGGAAAAGACCGGGAATGTATATCGGATCCACTGGTCCGCGCGGTCTTCACCATCTTGTTTACGAAATTGTTGATAACTCTGTTGACGAAGCACTCGCTGGGCATTGTGATGAAATCAATGTGTTTATTACCAAAAAGGGCTGGATCAAAGTAGTCGACAACGGTCGAGGTATCCCGGTTGATATGCACCCGGTAGAGAAAAAACCTGCCGTTGAAGTTGTTCTAACTGTTTTGCACGCTGGTGGAAAATTCGGTGGTGGGGGATACGCGGTCTCCGGTGGACTACATGGTGTTGGTGCATCGGTTGTGAATGCGCTCTCGACCGATCTAAAAGTACAGGTAGCAAGAGATGGATTCTTGTGGACCCAGGATTATAAGATCGGTGTTCCTCAAGCATCACTTGTTAAGGGCAAGAAAGCTGACTACACCGGTACAACAATTGAATTCAAACCAGACGGTTCAATCTTTGAAACAGTTGAGTTTGAATACGAAACCCTAAGGGCAAGATTCCAGCAGATGGCGTTTCTCAACAAGGGTCTTGGAATAACCCTTACTGACGAGCGAAGCGATAAGACTGACAGTTACAAATACACCCGTGGTCTTGTTGACTATGTGGAGTTTTTGAACGCATCAAAGAAGATTGAAATCGTCCACGATGAGATCATCTCCCTTGAGGCAGAAACCTCTAAAAAAGACATGTCTATCGAAGTGGCCATGCAGTGGACTAACGCCTATACCGAGTCCGTTCACACCTACGCAAACACGATTAACACCCACGAGGGCGGTACCCACGAAGAGGGCTTCAGAACAGCCATTACTTCGCTACTGAATAAGTACGCCAGATCCAACAACCTGCTAAAAGAGAAGGATGAGAACCTCTCCGGTGACGATGTTCGTGAGGGCCTAACTGCGGTTATTTCAATCAAGCTTTCGGAGCCGCAATTTGAGGGCCAAACTAAGACCAAACTTGGAAACACCGAAGCCAAGACTTTTACCCAAAAAATCGTGAACGATCAATTAGGTGACTGGCTAGAGCGTAATCCTCAGTCGGCAAAAGAGATCGTTCGCAAAGCTATCCAAGCCGCAGCTGCTCGAATGGCTGCAAGAAAAGCTCGCGAGGCAACCAGAAGAAAAGGTCTTTTGGAATCTGGCGGTATGCCAGGAAAGCTTCGCGACTGCTCTTCTAGAGACCCAGCGCTTTCCGAAATTTACATCGTAGAGGGTGACTCCGCTGGTGGTTCTGCTGTTAGCGGCAGAGACCCAGAGCACCAAGCGATCTTGCCGCTTCGCGGAAAGATTCTTAACGTTGAGAAGGCGCGACTGGACAGGGCGCTCGCGAACACCGAAGTGCAGGCACTTATTGCTGCCTTTGGTACTGGTATCGGCGAAGAGTTTGATGTTTCGAAGATCAGGTACCACAAGTGCATCTTGATGGCCGATGCTGATGTCGACGGCCAGCACATCAGAACCTTGCTGCTCACCCTGCTATTTAGATACATGAGACCACTTATTGAACACGGATATGTTTATTTGGCCCAGCCTCCGCTATACCGAATCAAGTGGACCAACGCCGAGCACGAGTATGTTTACACGGACCAAGAACGAGACATGAAACTAAAAGAGGGCGAAAAAGCCGGTAGAAGAATTCCGAAAGAGAACTCGATCCAGCGCTATAAAGGCCTTGGCGAAATGGACTACGACGAGCTTTGGGCGACCACCATGGACCCAGCGAGAAGAACCCTTCTCCAAGTAACCCTGGATGACGCAGCCCTTGCGGACGAAGTTTTCTCAACCCTGATGGGTGAGGATGTTGAAGCAAGAAGATCATTTATCCAGAAAAACGCGAAGGATGTTCGTTTCCTAGATATCTAGGAAGGAGAGAAAACCATGGCAGATAAGACCGAAGCACCAGAGCCTCGTATGGACCACGTTGAGCAGGTAGACCTGCAAGTAGAGATGCAGCGAAGCTACCTCGACTACGCCATGAGCGTTATTGTCGGCCGCGCGTTACCGGATGTTAGAGACGGACTAAAGCCCGTTCACCGCAGAGTTTTGTATGCGATGTATGACGGGGGATACCGACCAGACAAACAATTTTCGAAGTGCTCTCGTGTTGTTGGTGATGTTATGGGTCAGTACCATCCGCACGGCGACACTGCAATTTATGACACCTTGGTAAGACTTGTTCAATCTTGGAACCTTCGCTACCCACTTGTTCTTGGTCAAGGTAACTTTGGTTCTCCTGGAAACGATCCCGCAGCTGCCCCTAGATATACCGAATGCAAGATGGCTCCACTTGCCATGGAGATGGTTAAGGATATCGACGAAGACACAGTTGATTTTCAAGATAACTATGACGGTAGAACTCAAGAGCCGACCATTCTGCCAAGCAGGATTCCAAACCTTCTCATAAATGGTTCTATCGGTATCGCTGTTGGCATGGCAACCAACATCCCTCCTCACAACCTGCGCGAGGTTGCCGAAGGTGCGATCTGGTATCTGGAGAACCCAGAGGCCACCGAAGAAGAATTGCTTTCAGCATTGATGCAGCGCATCAAGGGTCCAGACTTTCCAACCGGTGCAGAAATCATCGGGCGTCGCGGAATCGAAGATGCTTATAGAACCGGCCGTGGTTCAATTACTATGCGGGCAATAGTTAACGTCGAAGAATTGCAAGGAAGAACCTGCCTTGTTGTAACAGAGCTTCCGTATCAGGTAAACCCTGACAACCTAGCTCAAAAAATTGCAGAGCTAGTCAAAGAAGGAAAGCTAAGCGGAATCGCAGACATCAGAGACGAAACTTCTGGTCGTACCGGCCAGCGTCTGATTGTTGTTCTAAAAAGAGATGCTGTTGCCAGAGTTGTTTTAAACAACTTGTATAAATACACCCAGCTAAGAGATAACTTCAGTGCCAACATGTTGGCCCTTGTCGATGGGGTACCAAGGACCTTGTCCTTGGATGGCTTCATTTCCCACTGGGTAAACCACCAGGTTGACGTGATTGTTAGAAGAACTAATTTCAGGTTGAAAAAAGCTGAAGAAAGAGCTCACATCCTTCGCGGTTATCTAAAGGCCCTAGACGCTCTGGATGCCGTAATTGCACTCATTCGAAAGAGCGAAAACGCAGATGTTGCCAAGGAAGGTTTGATGAAACTGCTCAAGATTGACGAGCTACAAGCTCGCGCAATCTTGAACATGCAGCTACGTCAACTTGCTGCGCTTGAGCGCCAACGAATCATCGACGAAGCGGCTGCTTTGGAACTTGAAATCAAAGACTACAAAGCGATAATCGCGAGCCCAAAGAGGCAGCGCGAGATCATCAAGACCGAACTGGTCGAGGTTACTGAAAAGCACGGCGATGAACGTCGAACCCAGATTCAATCTGGCGGAGATGACGATGTCTCTACCGAGGATCTAATTCCTGTAGAGGAAATGGTTATCACTGTTACACGCGGTGGATACATCAAACGAACCAAGAGCACCAACTACCGCAGCCAGCACCGAGGCGGTAAGGGAGTAAAGGGAGCATCACTCAGAGCAGACGATGTGGTACTTCACTTCTTTGTTACCACGACTCATCATTGGCTGCTGTTCTTCACCAACAAGGGCCGGGTTTACAGAGCCAAGGCTTATGAAGTCCAGGAAGCAGGAAGAGACGCTAAGGGACAGCACGTAGCTAACTTGCTGGCTTTGCAACCAGACGAGCAGATCGCTTCAATATTGGACATCAGAGATTACAACCAGGCGCCTTACCTTGTTCTGGCAACGAAGTCGGGGCTTGTGAAGAAAACTGAGCTTGAGTCGTATGACACCCCAAGATCCGGTGGAATCATAGCCATCAAGCTAAAAGGCAACGACGAGGTTATCTCTGCCATGTTGGTTTCAGAATCAGACGACCTTCTGCTGGTTTCTCGAAAGGGTATGTCGATTAGATTCTCTGCATCGGATGAATCACTTCGCCCAATGGGCCGTGATACCTCCGGAAACATTGGTATGAACTTCCGTAAGGGTGACGAGTTGCTATCAGCAACAGTAATCAACGACATTGCTGATTCTTACGTCTTCATAGCCACCGAAGGTGGCTATGCCAAGCGGACCGCGGTGGACCAATATCGGCCACAAAACCGAGGTGGTTTGGGCATAAAAGTTGCCAAACTTGAGGAAAAACGCGGTGATTTAGTGGGAGCCATCATCTGTTCGGAAGCAGACGAGGTGCTAGTTGTGCTCTCTAGCGGTAAAGTTGTCAGGTCTGCTGTTAGCGAGGTACCGGCCAAAGGCCGGGACACCATGGGAGTGGTGTTTGCCAGATTTGACGAAGCGGACTCAGTAATAGGACTAGCAAAGAACTCAGAGCGCAACTTGGAAGGTTCAATAGAGAATGAGTGACGCCCCATCAAGGAAATCTAAACTGAAATCCCTAAGAGGATTGAAGCTCCGCTCAACCCCAAGCCCCGACCAAAAAAGAGTCCAACTAAGGCTTGTGAACATCGAGGTTTGGTCGATGGCCAAAGCAGGGTTTTTTGTAACTGTTGCTGCCGGTGTGGCAACCATGGTGGGGTTTTTTGCTATTTGGCTTGTAGTTGGTCAGCTAGGATTGTTCGCTTCCCTAAACACACTGCTAGCTAGCGGATTTGGTGAAGGTGGCGTTGACATTGAACAAGAGCTCTCTTTACCCAGAGTGATGTCTTTCGCCTTTGGCCTATCTATTTTCAACGTATTTGTTGGGACAGCTTTGGCTGCTGTATACGCAATGATCTTCAACGTAATCGGCAAGATTACAGGTGGTATTGCGGTTAGCTTCACAAGCAACTAGATTCACAACTGGTTTGGCTTCAAGCGGTTTGAGCATTGTTTTTGGATGTAATAGACTCAATGAAGCTCTACGGGCCTATAGCTCAGGTGGTTAGAGCGCTTCACTGATAATGAAGAGGTCGGAGGTTCAAGTCCTCCTAGGCCCACCAGGGAGCATCTCTTCATCAGAAGTGATGGTTCCGACCAAGAAATACCAGATCTAACGATCCGGGGACTTAGCTCAGTTGGTAGAGCACCTGCTTTGCAAGCAGGGGGTCAGGGGTTCGACCCCCCTAGTCTCCACGAAAGAGATTTGGCACCGCCAACAAGAGCATGGAAAAAACATGTCCCTCGATCGAATTTAGGAAAGAAGACGATGAATTCCTCCCAGGTCAGGGGTGTGATCAGTGGCAGCACTCAGGAAAGATTTGCGTCGCAGTTAAACCACAAGCTGTATTGCGAAAATAAGTACGATTATGTTTTTGACGTAAAACCAAGACCGTTAAGCTCCCCATACGATCATAAACTCTTCAGTATTCTTGACCTTCCCATAGACGACCAGTGGTGGTTTTGGATTGATGACGATGCGTTTTTTATGCAGGCTCAGAGACCCCTTGAAGAACTAATTGCAGATGCCGGTCAAAGCACACAATTTGTTTTTGCAAGGTCTCCCGTTAATTCAGAGGGCGGGTGGACTTCCATCAGCTCCGGTAACTTTTTCTTCCGCTCTTCCAGGTTAGTGCACGATTTCCTCAAGGATGCCCTTGAAACCTCACTAGAAGAAGTAAGTGCTTGGTGGCGAGCGGAAGAATTTGGAATGTTCACGAACGGTGACCAGGATAAAATTCTGTATCAGCTATACTCCAATACCGAGGTGTTGAATAAGACAAACATTATTGAGTGGGACAGATTTAACTTTCGACCTTACCACTTTAAATTTTCCTCAGACGAGCACTTTCTAGTGCACTTCGCGGGAAATTCAATTCCTAAGGAACAGGCAATATTAGATTTCATGAAGCAATTTAGTTTCTCCGATACTTCTCTTACGGAGAAACTCATTCAGACTGGAAAGTGACTGACTAAACACGTGCTATCAAAAACAGAAATGTGGTGTCAGAGATCTAGAACCAGCAAACTTCTTTCGTCAACAGCGTAATGAAAGAAGCTATTGCCATCTATTTGCGGATGCTCCGGCTAAAAGTGAAGAAGAGTTACGCACAGCTCATTAATTAAATTGAGAGAATAGAGTTCTATGCTGGTTGATAAAGTTGTCCCAGGTTCTTGCTGAAACCGAACGCCTTAGCTCATGAAGAGGGCTGCTAAGGTTTTCAAGTATTTTATTGAGTTGATCTAGATCACCCACCTCGTAGCTTATGTGCGGGAGTTCGGGCATCCAGCCAATTTCAGGCGAAATTACCGGAACACCAGATGCTATTGCTTCTAGAGCTGACATCGGTCCCCCCTCATAAGAGGAGGTTACAAGGAGGTAATCTAATCCTCGGTACAGATCAGGAAGCTCATCGTCGCTAACATGAAGACTTTCCACACCCCAATTCTGACCCGTGACTACCCACTCAATCTCCGGGTGACTGGCAACAACGTTTTGTAAAAGCGCTTCACCCTTGCGTCCAGTTTCTGGATAGGCTCGACCAACTATACCTATTCTCAATTTACGAGGCCTAAACGAATCGAAATCGACTCCAGGGGAGATGGTAATACATTCTTTAGACGGAAACTTTTCTTTCACAGTGCGTCGATACATCTCAGAATGAAAAACACAAACATCAACAGCATCCACTGTCTGCCACCAAACATCCGAAACTTCCGGAGAACGCTCTTCGATGTGAGTGAACCATGCCGCAGTGGGAGTACGCACTTCCTCGAATTGAAAATAATTAAAGAAGTAATTTAGTTTTGCTTGATTATTGGTTTGTGTGCTGAGCCTGACCTCAGGAATTTCAGTGAGCTTTAGTGCCATCTTTTCAAGAACCCAGGCATCGGACTGGACTTTTATGTTTACGATTTGAGCATTCTCCGATTTTTTGCTTCTTTCGAAATTACCCAAACTAAACAGTCCCTTCGGGGTGCCACAAACTAACACCTAATTCCTTCTCAAACACATCCTAATTCAAGCTTCAAGTTGGCAATAAGGTGGTGCTATGAAAGCCCTCTACTTATCTCGCCTCGACAACAATATCGGCGACATCCAAAGTAGTGTTTACAATTTCCGGGAAATCCTCAACAGAGAGGTTGCTAAGCGCTTAGATGTTCCATCTTATGAATTGTTTCCAGAGGGTGACGTGCGAGATTTTGCTTTACCGGATTCCTGGGCGTCTGGAATTGATCGAGTGCCATGTGGGATAGGCAGTAACTACGATCTTGTTGTCGTCGGTGGGGGGGGGGCTTATTGGACCGCCAGTATTTGATGCCGGATGGGATGCGTTATCTAATGTTGATGTACCAATCGTGCTTTGGGGTATTGGGCATAATATTCCCTTCGGACGTCGGCCCAGCGTGTCTTACCAAAGATTTATTGAGTCAAACTCATCAATAGTGTTTAAAGCCTATAGGGATACTTGTTCTAATCACTATGCACCATGCCCTTCTGTGCACGACCCTATGCTTTTGGATTTTTCAAAGAGCAAAATTAATTCAGTTATTTCAGCCTACTTCCATTCCAATCAGGAGACACCCGGTTGGTCGAATTTCGTCCCTAACCTCCAAAATCACGATCAATCTCTTCGCAGGGTACTTCATTTCTTGAGCTCATCCGCAATCAACATAACAAACTCTTATCACGGAGCCCTCTGGTCAAGATGTATGGGTAGAAAAACTTTGGTTTATCGGCCGTTTAGCGATAAGTTCAATTGCATGCCAAGACCCAGTGCGACTTTTTTCAGGTATCCCCTAAGACCACCATTAAGTTTTTTAGAACAACTGCAAGAAGCCTCATTCTCAAGAGCCGTAAAACTAGCAATCTGGCTGTCTCACCGAAAATAGTGTTTACAACAAGAGCGGCCCTATCTCCACCAAAGTCTCCACTATTCGCATAAATAGTTTTTTGCTGCTACAAGTAGGAGAGGGAAGAAATTCAGCATTATTGGCAACAATTCTAACCAACAGCCTTTAGGCTTTTAGTTACCCATATTTTAGTAATAGAAATAGGTTAGAAATGATTAGAGTCGGAATCGTTGGATATGGCGTACTTGGGAAAAAAATGCACAAACTTTTTCCGAACGCATTTATTTTTGATAAGTACGGAGATAGAAAAGATGACCTTTCATCCTGCGATCTAGCGTTTATCGCGGTTCCAACCGATCTATCAGGAGATGCTCTCGATGAGTCAGAAATCGAAGATGCGGTGAAAAACTGCGAGGCTCGAGTACTGGTTATTAGATCGGCAACGAACCCAGGATTTGCCGATCGAATGACCAAGCTCTACAAGAAAAAAATTGTGATTCAACCAGAGTATTTTGGTGAGTCGGAAAATCACCCTTTCGCCGATGGCAAGCAGCCGCCATTTATGATCCTTGGCGGCGCACCCGAGGACAGAAGAGAGGCTATTAACGCTTATGCAACGGTGTTTAACTCAAACATAAACATCAGGCAGGTCACAGCCTTAGAGGCAGAGATTATTAAACTTTCAGAAAACAGAGCCATATTTTATAAATTGATGCAAATTCAGGAACTCTATGGAGCCTGCGAGGCAGCCGGAGTGGATTTTTACACAATTAGAGATGCC
Source organism: Rhodoluna sp. (assembly GCA_044345455.1). Taxonomy (GTDB): domain Bacteria; phylum Actinomycetota; class Actinomycetes; order Actinomycetales; family Microbacteriaceae; genus Rhodoluna. The sequence goes on along the minus strand of JBIJBA010000018.1, from coordinate 1,343 downwards.
GTTTACGGAGATGACCCAAGGTTTGATCTGTGGTGGACATTTGTTTATCCAAGCAATAGAGCCGCCGACAGCAAGTGCCTACCTAAGGACATACACGCCTGGGCATCATGGGCTTCTAATAACGGAGCGGATGCTTCCGCAACTAAAGCTCTCCTCGAGTTTAATGATGGCCTCAAGTCTAAATCACAAAAGAAATAGCCTGACTGCATGAACTCAACACCCAAAACACCTTCACTGGTTGTATACACGGTGCTACTTGGGCAAAAAGCAGAACTAAACACTCCTCCTGTATCTCCAAACACAGACTTTGTATGTCTAACGGACCAGAAAGACCTGATTGCCAATGGGTGGGAAATCAAATCGATCGAACCGATGTTTCCTGACGATATTCCTAGAAGCTCAAGACACCCGAAGATAAACGCCCATCTGTACTTCAATGATTACTCACGCTCTATTTACATTGATTCCTCAGTACAACTATTGACCGACCCAGAGTCACTTTGGTCAGAACTGGTTCAATCCGAGGAAGTAGTGTTCGGTGGTATCGCCCACTCGTTTCACGTGAACATGCTTGAGGAAGTGGAATCTGTATCCGCTAATGGCTTTGAAACTAAAGACGTAATTAAAACCCAGCTCGACTTCACATTAAGAACATTCAAGGGGTACCTCTCAGCCAGACCAATTTGGGGCGGAATCCTGGCAAGGAGACATAATGAGCCAGATTGCAGAAATGTGATGGAGTTATGGTTTTCCCTAATCCTCCAACACTCTCGAAGAGACCAACTCTCCCTTCCTTTAGCACTAAGAGGACTTAGGGGCCATCAAATTCAAGTGTCGTATTTGAACAATCTAGATTCAAAGTTCTACAAGTGGCCAGTAGGAGGGTATGTTAGGCCTTCAAACTACTCATACAGTAGAATTAAAAATTTAGAGATTGAAACCTTGTATCTGAATCAAACAGATCACCTTTCGATTAATTCTGTAACCGCGCAGCAACATTTACAAAGAGCTAACTTTGAACGAGACGCGATTTCCGCCGAGCGAGACGCGATTTCCGCCGAGCGAGACGCGATTATAAATACGAAGGTCTGGAGGTGGACCAAAGGTTTACGAAATTTGGTATTTAGACTGAGAACTCTTTTCGACTCTTAAGCTGATGGGAAAAGCTCCCGCTGGCTAAAAAATAAAATTTCCACACGAGCAACCTACTCTCTGCAACCACAGAACTACCAGCACTTATGGTGCCTAGGGGCTAGAAACATCTCTATTGATGTGAGTAGACTTAGACAGTCACAGGATAAGAAGCAGGCTTATTGACGGCACCAGCGTTTGTAGCTCAACGG
>JBIJBA010000055.1:0-5606 GCA_044345455.1 Rhodoluna sp. | reverse complement strand
ACACCAACCACGCCCAATACTCGTTGATTCGTGAGCTCACCAAGCCAATAGCTGACCTACATAACGAGCCTGACCCCAATACCGGAGAGCTTGCTGGGCCATCAGCTATCACTGTGGTGGGAGACTCGGACCAGTCGATATATGCCTTCCGAGGCGCTGATATGCGAAACATCGCTGAGTTTGCTAAGGACTTTCCTGGTTCAAAAACGATTCTGCTGGAGCAAAACTACCGCTCGACTCAGAACATTCTTTCTGCAGCTAACGCCGTTATCTCCAAGAACTTTGATCGACCAGAAAAGAACCTTTGGAGCGATGCCGGAGATGGCGCAAAAATTGTCTCTTTCACTGGTCTAGATGAAAGAGGCGAAGCCGCTTACATTGTCGATCAGATTCAAGACTTACGCAAACAAGGAACTGCTTACAGGGACATGGCGGTGCTTTACCGAACTAACGCACTCTCGCCGTCTTTGGAAGCCGAGCTCAAAAGTCAACGCGTTCCATACATGGTTATCGGTGGGCTTAAGTTCTACGAGCGCAAGGAAATCAAAGACGCACTTGCCTATTTGACCGCAATTGCAAACCCTCGAAACGATGAAGCGGTCAGAAGAATTCTGAATGAACCCTCTCGAGGAATCGGTGAAAAAACTGAACTGAAAATTGCTGAGCTTGCCAGAAGAGATGAAAGTTCATTTCGACAAGCACTACTGAAAACTGACTCATTGGGCCTTGGCCCCAAACTAACTACAGCGCTTAACTCTTTTTCAAAGTTGTTAAATGATCTGGATGCCATGAGCGTTGAGGCAAAGATTGCAGATGTTTTATCCGCAGCGCTAAATCTTTCTGGCTACCGTGCCAATTTGGAAGACAGTCGTGACCCGCAAGACGAAGCCAGGGTCGATAACCTAGACGCTTTAATTGGACAGGTATCTGAATATCAAAGACAGTATCCGGAGGCAACCATCGCTGAATACCTAGCGGACATTGCTCTTGCTGCAGCTGCTGATGAGATTGACGATGACTCCGGAAGCATTTCTTTGATGACTCTTCATACCGCCAAGGGCTTGGAGTATGACGTGATTTTCTTGGTAGGACTGGAGCAAGGAACATTGCCGCATGTTCGATCCTTTGATGAGCCTGGGGGAGTCGCTGAGGAGAGAAGACTTTTATATGTAGGCATGACTCGGGCCAAGCAGAAGCTCTATCTAAGCTCTGCCTTGCAGCGAACTCTGTTTGGTTCAACTACCGCTTTCTTACCAAGTAGTTTCCTTGGGGATATCCCGATTGAGCTAATTCAATCCGAAGGTGCCACAACAGCCTCATCGGGAACGATAACCGGCGGTTATCGCGGTATGGCACCGAGTGCTTCACCGCCAAAGGCCAGAACTGAGATTGCGGGAGCTATAACGCAGGTGCGCGATAACGGCTCGCTTCAGCTAGCAATTGGTGATCGAATCCAGCACCTGGATTATGGCCAAGGGGTAGTCACTGAACTAAGAGGTGAGGGAGCTAGGCAGGTAGCCCAGGTGAATTTCGATTCCGGTGCCACCAAATCACTCGTGGTAAAGATAGCTCCCATCGAAAAGCTCTAAACTTGAGCTTTGGGCCATTGGCCATTTGATCAATCTGAAAAGAGTTCTAAGTTGGATTTATTTGAGTATCAAGCGCGCGATATTTTCGAGAAATACAATATTCCTGTTCTAAAGGGACTTATCGCCGACACCCCAGAGCAAGCCCAGAAAGCCGCCGAACAAATCGGTGGAACCGTGGTTGTCAAAGCTCAAGTAAAAATCGGAGGTCGCGGCAAGGCCGGCGGCGTCAAGGTTGCTCACTCACCCGAAGAAGCAAAACAAGCTGCTGAAAAGATTCTTGGACTTGATATCAAAGGGCACGTTGTAAAGCGGGTAATGATCGCCGAGGGCGCGAAAATCGCCAAGGAATTCTATTTTTCAGTGCTACTTGATAGATCAAACCGAACCTTCCTTGCACTTTGCTCGGTCGAGGGCGGAATGGATATTGAACAGCTTGCCGAGGAAAGACCAGATGCGCTCGCCAAGGTCCCAATTGACGCAGTCAAGGGAATCGATCTAGCCAAAGCCCTAGAAATTGCCAAGCTAGGTGGCTTCGATGATGAGCTTGCGGCCAACGTTGCTCCGGTTTTTGTAAAGCTCTACGAAGTGTTCAAAAAAGAAGACACCACCTTGGTTGAGGTAAACCCACTGGTCTTATCTGAAGATGGTGAAGTTATTGCCCTAGATGGCAAGGTAACTTTGGATGACAATGCGGAGTTTAGGCATGAGCGTGAGCAAATGGAGCGCGACGAGCTAGACCCTCTTGAGGCCAAGGCAAAGCAGATGGATCTGAACTACGTCAAATTAGACGGTGAAGTGGGAATCATTGGAAACGGTGCCGGGCTAGTTATGTCGACTTTGGATGTGGTTGCCTACGCGGGAGCCCGCCACGGCGGGGTAAAACCAGCAAACTTTCTGGACATCGGAGGGGGCGCCTCGGCTGAAGTTATGGCTGCCGGACTGGATGTTATCTTGAACGACCCGCAGGTAAAAAGCGTGTTTGTGAACGTCTTTGGTGGCATCACAGCTTGTGATGCGGTTGCAAACGGAATCGTTGGAGCACTTGAAAAACTAGGCTCCAAGGCTTCCAAGCCTCTGGTTGTTCGCCTTGATGGCAACAACGTCAACGAGGGTAGAAAAATTCTGGCGGATGCAAATCACCCGCTTGTGACAGTAGTTGAAACCATGGACAAGGCCGCCGATAAAGCGGCCGAGCTAGCTAGCAAGGGAAAGTAAGAATTTAGATGGCAATTTTTCTAAACGAGAATTCAAAAATCATTGTCCAGGGCATGACTGGCTCTGAGGGTATGAAGCACACCCGCAGAATGCTAGCTGGCGGCTCAAACATTGTTGGCGGAGTTAATCCCCGCAAGGCTGGCGAATCTGTTGACGTAGATGGAAAGTCGCTACCTGTTTTTGGAACTGTGGCCGAAGCCATGAAGGAAACCGGAGCCAACGTTAGCGTTATCTTCGTTCCACCAGCTTTAGCAAAGGCTGCGATGTTTGAAGCCATCGATGCGCAGATTGGACTCGCGGTTGTCATCACTGAAGGAATCCCGGTTCACGACTCCGCAGAGGCCTGGGCACACAATGTCTCCAAGGGTCTAAAAACTCGTATGATTGGGCCAAACTGCCCAGGGATAATTAGCCCTGAGAAATCAAATGCTGGAATCACACCATCGGATATCACAGGAAGCGGACCAATTGGTTTGGTCTCCAAGTCAGGGACTTTGACTTACCAAATGATGTTTGAGCTAAGAGATATCGGAATGTCAACCGCCATTGGAATTGGCGGCGACCCAATAGTTGGAACAACACATATCGATGCCCTGGAAGCATTCCAGAATGATCCAGAAACCAAGGCGATTGTTCTTATTGGTGAAATCGGGGGCGACTCGGAGGAAAAAGCTGCCGAATACATCAAGCACAACGTCACCAAGCCAGTGGTCGCTTACGTTGCTGGATTCACCGCTCCTGAAGGTAAAACCATGGGTCACGCCGGAGCGATTGTTTCGGGAAGTGCAGGAACTGCTCAGGCCAAGAAAGAAGCTTTCGAAGCAGTTGGTGTCAAGGTTGGAAAAACTCCTAGCGAGACCGCCGCGCTAATGCGCGAGGTAATTGGCGCTTTTTAGAAATCTTGTGAGCCGTGAATAAAAGACAGACCTTTTTTATCGCAGCTCTAGAAGCCGCGATACTGGTGGCAATCAGCTTGAGTCTTTTGCTTGTTCCGCTGACTCTGGTTTGGTTTCTTGAAAACAACCCCGATGTTGAATGGCTGGTTGCTTTTAGGGCAGCTGCCGATTTCTGGTTACTTTCTCACGGAACGGGACTGGTGGTTCCAGAGGGAGAACTGCTTGGTCTTTTGGTACCGGCATTTGTGGTAACCCTAGTTCCACTGGGAATGACAATTTGGTTGGCTCGCTCTTTTTACAACGCCGGCAAGAGATTCATTGCAGCAAGATCGCTTTGGCCAGGTTGGCTCGGTGGCGCTCTGGTTTACGGAGCTGCGTCGCTTGGTATCAGCACAGCAGCCTACGACAGCGCCATTTATCCAATTGCATGGCAAGGTGTATTCTTCCCGACAATTCTGTTTTTGTTTTTTCAAGTGCTTGGGTCTTTGTTTGGTCAGCCGGATGAGATTTTTGAAGGAGACATTCTGGATCAGGCGCCAGAGCGCGACCGTGTCCGCAAGTCGCTTAATTCTTTTCGCTTGAAACTTCACTGGAGTGTTAGATCAATTATTGGACCTGCCTTTAGAGCAGGATCCGCTATCACGGTGATGCTGTTGATGATCTCGGCATTTACCATTGCCGTGCTAATTGCCATTAGCTGGATTGACATCACTAGGCTTTACGAGAGTGTTCAGGTAAGCATTCTGGGCGCAGTGGTACTAACACTTGGTCAATTAGCTCTGATACCAAACTTGGTAATTTACGGGGCTGCCTGGCTTACCGGGGTTGGTTTTTCCATTGGAGCGGGTTCACTTATCTCTCCTCTTGGATCTCAAGTTGGACCACTTCCAGCGATTCCAATTCTCGGTGCGCTACCGGTTGGGCAGTTGGAATTTGGAATGGTTTCGATAGCCGTAGTCTTGCTCGCAGCATTTATTGCAACACTCTCGATTAGAAAATCAGCCGACGAAATCAGATTTGAGTTTGCTAAATCCTGGACCGCGGCTTTATCGCTCGGTCTTTCGATTGCTTTTGTGACAGCGTCTCAAATGGGTCTACTTGCCTTGATTGCCTCGGGAAGCGCTGGGCCAGGAAGGCTATCTCAGGTGGGTGTCTCGCCTTGGGTATTGGCTTTAGTTGTCTTCGTAGAGGTCGGAGTGGTTTCAACTCTGGCTGCTTTTTATAGCGCTAGGCCAGTAGCGGACAAGCCGGGTAACTCTAAAAAGGTAGGCTAACCCCATGCTTTCAGTTGTTGTCTTGATCTCAGGCTCAGGATCAAACCTGCTGGCGCTGTTGGAAGCAACAAAAAACCCACTATTTCCAGCCAAAGTGTTGGCCGTTGGATCCGATAAACCGGCCCCAGGTCTTGAGCACGCAGACCTATATGGTGTCCCAACCTTTGTAGTCGAAGAAAAGCATTTTGCTAACCGTGATAGCTGGGCAGAAAAACTCGGAGAGAACATATCGCATCTTGATCCGGACCTAATTATTCTTGCGGGATTTATGAAAGTCCTGCCTAAATCCTTTGTTGCCAAGTTTTCTCCGCGGATCATAAACATTCATCCAGCACTGTTACCGAGCTTTCCAGGTGCCCATGCCGTAAAAGATGCGTTAGCTTCTGGCGCTAGAGAAACCGGAGCAACAGTACACATTGTCGATGAGGGAGTGGACTCTGGACCAATTCTGGCCCAAGAGAAGGTAACCGTTTTACCGGCTGATGATGAAAATACTTTGCATGAGCGCATAAAGTTGGTCGAGCACAAGCTATTGATAGACACCGTTAAGTTTTTAGCGACCAAGCAACTTGAGACAAGCAAAGTCGGCTAAGGGTATTTATGGAAAGCAAATACACCGCCGCCGATTACCT
>JBIJBA010000048.1:0-7365 GCA_044345455.1 Rhodoluna sp. | reverse complement strand
CACTGGAGCAAGCTCCAGCTTCATCGTTCGACTTGCATGTGTTAAGCACGCCGCCAGCGTTCGTCCTGAGCCAGGATCAAACTCTCCGTAAAAGTTAAGCAGCTTCTCGAGCAAGCTCGAAAAGCAAACTAGAACGAATGCCCCGGAAAATGGGGCAATCAATTTGATCTGACTAAATCAGATTGTCTGACAATCTGTCTAATCCAATTTGTTCTCTTCACTTCATTTGGCAAGCCAAATAAAGCCAAGAGGTTCTTGGCATCGACATTGTGCACGCTGTTGAGTTCTCAAGGATCGGATGCGCTTGGGAATTTCTAACTAAAGAAATCTCCAGGGCGATATCCAGATTCGTAATCTTCCAGAGTCGAAAAAACTTTAAAAAGTTTTTACTTCTTTTTTAGATGACGGACCTTCAATCTTAGAGACGAAAACAGGGGACAAAAATCCCTTATTTCGACTTAGATTGGCTGTACTTGAGCCGGTTTTCTATGCAGAAATCCGAGCTTTGGGCAACCTCACAAGATTACGCTGTTATCTGGCTTAAAGTCAAATCAAACCCTTGAAAATAAAGGGTTTTTGGAAAGAATTCCTAGCCCAAAAACACTGCCGCGAGGGTCTTTTTTCCCCTTCTCAAAACAGCGATATTCCCATGCAGCATTTGAGCCAATCCTTGGGTTTCGTCAAGAACCTTTTCGTTGTTTAGGTAGACCCCGCCCTCGCGAATTGCCCTTCTGGCAGCCGAAACACTGGCCTCCAGCCCGCAATCCACCAGTAACTGGGCTACTGAGGACCCGATCGGAGCGCTCACACTTGGAAGCTCGGCCAGGGCTGAGCGGAGATCTGCCTCTGACAGATCGGTAAGAGCGGCCTGGCCAAACAGCGCCTTGGATGCCTCGATGGCTGCCAGAGCAGCATCCTTCGAATGAACAATGGTGGTCACCTCGAGAGCCAGAGTGCGCTGGGCCTCCCGAAGATGCGGTTCACTTGCCACCTTCTTGGCAAGCTCATCAATTTCTTGTTTAGTCAAAAACGTGAACACCTTTAGTCGTTCAACTACATCGGCGTCTTCCACGTTAAGCCAGAACTGGTAAAAAGCATATGGGCTAGTCATGGAATCATCCAGCCAGACGGCGTTGCCTTCAGATTTTCCAAACTTCTTACCGTCCGAGTTGGTGATCAACGGTGTTGCAAGAAGCTGTGCGCTGGAGCCAGCAACTTTGTGAATCAAATCAGAACCCGAAGTTAGGTTTCCCCACTGATCCGAGCCCCCGATTTGCATGGTGCAGTTGTGAAGCTGAAAAAGCTGCAAAAAGTCATAGCCCTGCAGAATCTGGTAACTGAACTCGGTGTAGCTAATACCGTGTTCGGAATTCAATCTGGCACTAACGGCATCCTTAGCAAGCATCTTCCCAACCCGGAAGTGCTTGCCAATTTCCCGAAGGAAATCGATCGCGCTAAGGGATTGGGTCCAGTCCATGTTGTTCACAAGCTTTGCAGCACTGGCACCTTCAAAATCCACAAACCTCGAGGCTTGCTTAGATAGTTTCTCGACCCATGCAGTCACGGTCTCTTTATCGTTTAGCACACGCTCGGCAGTTGGACGAGGGTCTCCTACCAATCCGGTTGAGCCACCAATTAGAACAATTGGTTTGTGGCCTGCAAGTTGCAGTCTTCGCATCACAAGAAGCTGAACCAAGTTTCCAAGGTGCAAGCTTGCAGCTGTTGGGTCAAAGCCAATATAAAAAGAAACGGAAGACGAGTTCAGCTTCTTGGATAGTTCTGACTCGTCGGTGGACTGTGAGATAAGCCCCCGCCACTTCAGCTCTTCCCAAATCCCGGCAAAGGACTTGTCATTGGCTTGATTTGAAAGAGTCATTAGTTTTTGACCCAACTTCTTTTGAGTTCAGCAATTTGCTCAAGCACTCGAGGAAGCGATGTTCCGCCAACGCCAGACCGAGACTTGATTGATCCTGAAACAGACAGAACTTCTCTTAGCTCACCGGTAAGTGATCTTGAAATCTTTGCTAATTCAGTGTCTGGAACCTGATGCAATTCAAGATCGTTTGCCTCGCAGTAAGAAACTAGCTTGCCGGTAATTTCATGAGCCTCACGGAATGGAACTTGCTTTTTCACTAACCACTCTGCAACATCAGTTGCCAGCGAGAATCCAGATGAGGACAAAAGCTCCATACGGTCAAGATTAAATCTCATGGTGGCTACCATTCCAGTAAAGGCAGGAAGAAGCAGCGCTAAGGTATCGATGGAATCAAAAACTGGCTCTTTATCTTCTTGCAAATCGCGGTTGTATGCAAGTGGCAGTGCCTTGAAGGTTGCAAGTAACCCAGCTAGGTTTCCAATTAGCCTGCCGGACTTGCCTCTGGCAAGTTCTGCAACATCTGGGTTTTTCTTTTGCGGCATGATCGAAGAGCCAGTTGAGTAGGCATCATCTAACTTTACGTATCCAAATTCTTCGGTGGCCCAAATAATTATCTCTTCGGCAAAACGTGAAAGATTAATTGCAATCATCGACAATATAAAAGCGAACTCAGCAACCACATCTCTTGAAGCAGTTCCATCAATCGAGTTCTGTGTGGTGCCCGAAAAGCCAAGCTCGGTTGCAACAAGTTGCGGATCTAGCCCCAAGCTCGAACCAGCCAAGGCCCCCGCTCCGTAGGGCGATAAGTTAGCTCGCGAGCGCCACTGTCGTAATCTCTCTAGGTCTCTGGTAAGTGGCCAAGCGTGGGCCAATAGGTGATGCGAAAGCAAAACTGGCTGCGCATGTTGCATGTGAGTTCTACCCGGAATCGAAGCGCCGAGGTGCTCTTCGGCACGGCCCACCAAAATAGCGATTAATTCAAGCACTAGCTTCTCAATTACATTGGACTCGGACATCAAATACATCCGTATCAGGGTGGCAATCTGGTCATTTCTTGATCTACCCGCACGAAGCTTTCCGCCCAGTTCGGCTCCAGCAATTTCGATTAGTCCGCGCTCAAGGGCTGAGTGAACATCCTCATCCTGAGGCTTAGGAGTAAAACTTCCCGCCTCTACTCTCTCGAGTAGTTGGTTGAGCACCTTGTTGAGCCTCTCGGCTTCGTCGTTGTTTAGATACCCGGCAGAAAATAACGCCTTGGCATGGGCTTTCGAGCCAGCGATGTCAAAACTAGCTAATCGCCAGTCAAAGTGGGTTGACCTACTAAGTGCAGCAACAGCATCCGCGGCTGAAGCACTAAACCTGCCTCCCCAAAGTGATCCGGGGGTTTGTTCATTTGCCATGAGACCGCTTCGCCGAGATCTTGCTTGGCAGAGCCCAAAGTTCTATGAAGCCTTTGGCAAGGGAGGAGTCAAAACTATCTCCTGTGTCGTAGGTAGCCAAGTTGAAATCATAAAGGCTCTGTTCGGAGCGGCGACCGGTAACTACTGCCCTACCGCCGCGAAGCTTAAGGCGGATCTCTCCCGATACGTATTTTTGGGTGTGGTCAATAAAAACGTCAAGAGAGCGCTTGAGGTCTGAAAACCAGAGTCCCTCATAAACCATGGTGGCCCACTTGTCCTCAATGCCTTTTTTGAATCTGTTGACATCGCGTTCCAAAGTGAGATTCTCTAATTCCTCGTGAGCTTGAATAAGTGCAATACCAGCCGGTGCCTCATAAATCTCACGTGATTTAATGCCAACGAGGCGATCTTCAACTATGTCGATACGGCCGACACCGTGGTGTCCCGCGAGCTCGTTCATTTTTTTAACCATTTCGATAGCAGAGTAAGACACTCCATCGATTGCAACCGGGATTCCCTGATCGAATTTGATGATCACCTCGGTGGCATCCCTTAGAACATCTGGGTCTTGGGTGTAAGTGTAAAGATCTTCAATTGGCGCATTCCATGGATCTTCTAGGAAACCTGTTTCAACCGCTCTTCCCCAAACGTTCTGATCCACCGAGTAGGGGCTCTTTTTTGACTGTGCAATTGGCAGGTTATGCTCGGCCGCGTACTCGATTGCCTTATCTCGGGTAAGAGCGAGGTCGCGAATCGGAGCGATTGAAATAAGATCCGGAGACAAGGCTGCAACCGATGCCTCAAAACGCACCTGGTCATTTCCTTTTCCAGTGCAGCCGTGAGCTACTGTATCGGCACCAAGCTCCTTGGCTGTCTTGGCGAGGTATTTGGCGATCAAAGGTCGAGATATAGCAGACACCAGTGGGTAGCGCTTTTGGTACAGCGCATTAGCTTTCAGCGCAGGCATTATGTAGTCATCGGCAAACTCGGCCTGGGCTTCAATAACTACGGATTCGATGGCTCCGCAATCAAGCGCACGCTGTCTAATGACCTCCATGTCTTCGCCACCTTGGCCAACATCAATTGCCATGGCAACTACCTCTTTACCGGTAGCTTCTTTGAGCCAACCGATGCCTACCGAGGTGTCAAGACCGCCGGAATATGCCAGAACTACTCGCTGGGCCATTTTTCTCCTACTATTTGAAAAACTGCGTATCTAAGACCTTAGGGATGCTTCAATCTTAGGCTTTAGAGTGTTCGGCCAGCCAAACCATAAGAGCCTTTTGAGCATGCAGGCGATTTTCGGCCTGATCCCAAATAACTGACTGGGGCCCATCCAGCACATCGGCTGTAATCTCGAAGCCGCGGTAGGCAGGCAGACAATGCAACACGATAGCTTTGGCCCCGGCGATAGTCATCAGCTTGCTATCCAAGGTGAATCCGGCAAATTCGCGAAGTTTTTGCTCTTTCTGGTTTTCCTGACCCATTGAGATCCAGGTGTCAGTTGCCACAACGTCACAATCGAGCAAAGCACTCTTGGGGTCTGTGTAGAGATCAATCGAACCTCCAGTTTGCAGGGCAATCTCTTCTGCCCTTCGATGAATCTCTGGGTTGGGCTGGTAGCTAGCCGGCCCGGCAATTCGGACCTTCATTCCCGCGGTAACTCCAGCAAGCATGTACGAATGAGACATGTTGCTTGAGGCATCTCCGATAAAAGAAAGGGTTTTACCTTGGAGGCTTCCAAGTTTCTCGCGAACAGTCATCAAATCGGCCAGAAGTTGGCAGGGGTGAAAATCATCGCTCAAGCTGTTTATCACTGGAACCACTGAGTTAGCAGCCATTTCCTCGAGACCTGATTGTGAATATGTTCGCCAAGCAATCATGGAAACCTGACGGTCCAAGACTCTGGCGGTATCGGCTACCGACTCCTTGGACCCAATTTGGCTGGTTCCAGAATCAATTACCAGTGGGGCACCGCCAAGATCGGAAACCCCCACCGAAAATGAAACCCTGGTTCTGGTTGAGGTTTTGTCAAAAATTAGCGCAACTGTTTTTGGGCCGGCGAGTGGCTTCAGGGAGTAAGGATCGCCTTTTAGTTTGATTGCCAGATCCAATATTTCAGACTGCTCTTTGGGAGAAAGGTCATCATCACGCAAGAAATGGCGGGTCATACGTTATCTCCTCTCAAGGTTTCTAAGGTAGCACCAAGGTGCCAACACCGCTCGAGGTGAAGATCTCCAAAAGTATGCTGTGCGGAGCACGGCCGTCAATTATGTGAGCTCTTGGGACTCCCCCAGCTAACGCGTTAAGGCAAGATTGCATTTTTGGGATCATGCCGGACTCGAGCTTGAGCATCAGTTTTGATAACTCAGCAACCTGGATTTCAGAAATTAGCGAATCCTTATTGGGCCAGTCGCTGTAAAGTCCCGCTACGTCTGTCAATAGAAGTAGCTTTTCTGCTCCCAATGCCACCGCTAGTGACGCAGCTGCTAAATCTGCATTGACATTTAGCAGTTGACCTTCTTGGTCGGGGGCAACCGTTGAAATGATAGGAACCACACCTCTAGCTAAAGCTTCTAGAACTACCCTCGGGTTTACCTGGGTTACCTCCCCCACCAGCCCCACATCCAAAGCATTTCCGGACTGATCCGTGGTTATCCTCTCCGCCCTAAACAGGTTCGAATCCTCACCTGATAACACGATTGCCTCGGCCCCGGCTGATTCAACCAGGCTTGCAAGATCTGAGGAAATTTGGTTTCTCAGTACATCGCGCACCACTTGCATTACCTGCGGTGTTGTAACTCTTAAGCCCGATCTAAACTCGGTTTCAATCCCAAGCTCGGCTAACTTTGCGTTAATTTGTGGTCCGCCACCGTGCACCACAACTGGCTTGATCCCAACAAATCTTAGGTATGCCATGTCCTGAGCAAACGCTCTAGTTAGCTCTTGATCAACCATTGCGTTGCCACCAAATTTGATGACCACAACTTTTCCATGGAAATCTTGCAACCAGGAAAGGGATTCAATCAAGGTTTCAGCTTTGATGCGTGCTAGCTCAGCGTCTTGAACCTGCTTCGCGCCCATTAGCTTGAGTACTCGCTGTTCTCAATTACGTACTCTTTGGTCAAATCATTGGTCAGAATCGTCGCGCTTGCATTTCCAGAATTCAAGCCAATTCTTATCTGGACCTCACGAGCACTTAGATCAACTTTTGATCGATCCCGGTCAGGACCACCCTTACTAGAAACACGAACGCCGTTGATATCAACATCGATGTCGTAGGGGTCAAATTCGGCCGAAGTTGTTCCAATTGCTGCAAGTATTCTTCCCCAGTTTGGATCATTTCCGTAGATTGCAGCCTTGAACAGATTGTTTCTCGCAATTGAGCGCCCAACCTCCACTGCATCCGACTCGGAAGCGGCGTTGTATACCTCAATGGCAATTTCGTGGGCAGCGCCCTCAGCATCTTTCATTAACTGACGTGCCAAGTCGATACAAACATCGACCAACAGATTTTGGAACTCTTCAGGGTCCGCCGCAACACCGCTTGCGCCTGATGACATCAAAATGACGGTGTCGTTAGTTGACGTGCAGCCATCTGAGTCCAGTCGGTCAAAAGAAACTGAGGTTGCTGCTTTTAGGTGATCTTCTAGATCAGAAATCTCTGCGTCCGTGGTTATTACAACCAACATGGTTGCAAGCGCCGGGGCCAGCATTCCAGCTCCTTTAGCCATCGCTCCGATTTTCCAACCTGATTTTGATTCAGCCGTGGAGACTTTGGGAACTGAATCCGTGGTCATAATGGCTAACGCCGCGTCCTGACCGCCGTCGATTCTGAGCTGTTTGCAAGCCAATTCGATACCTGGGAATAGTTTGGAAGTATCAAGCTGAACGCCGATGATCCCAGTCGAGCAAACCAAGACATCCTGGGAAGAAACCCCAAGCTCCTTGGCCACTATCTCGGCAGATTTATGGGTAGCTTGAAATCCCTCTGGCCCGGTATAGCAATTGGCACCGCCGCTATTTAGCACCACCGCCCTAGCAGATCCGTCTTTGATTGCCTCCATTGACCAAATAACTGGATTTGCC
>JBIJBA010000027.1:0-11622 GCA_044345455.1 Rhodoluna sp. | reverse complement strand
GAGGATTTCAAGCCGGCGGCAACGGAGCCTGCTTTGAAGCCTTCTGCAAAAGTTACGCTCACGGTGTGAGTCCATTTCTTTCTAGACCCATGCTCTCGTTGAAACCGAGAGCTAGGTTCATGGACTGAATGGCGGCACCGGCGGTTCCTTTAACTAGATTGTCAATTGCCGAAACAATTACCACTCTGCCGGAGTGTTCATCAAAAGATATGCCAATAGAGGCATTGTTAGAACCCGTTACCGAGCCGCTAGTTGGGAACTGTCCCTCGGGCAATACATGAATAAAAGGCTCATCCCCATAGGCGTCCAAATAAACTTCACGGAGTGACTCAATAGTGCACCCAGGAGTTGCAACTGCGGTGTTAACACCAAGGATTCCTCGCGACATTGGCACAAGTACTGGAGTGAAGGAAACCGAGCATTCTTGCCCGCTAGCCAGAGCCAGATTTTGCTCAATTTCTGGAGTGTGCCTGTGGACTCCTCCAACGCCGTAGGCGTTTGCCGAACCAAGTACCTCACTTGCCAACAGATTCGTCGCTAATGCCCTCCCGGCACCTGAAGTTCCCACCGACAAAATAGAAACGATGTCGTTTGGCTTGATTAAGCCCGCCGTTAGCGCAGGCGCAAGAGCAAGGGTAATGGCAGTAACGTTGCATCCTGGAACCGCGATTCGAGTTACGTCTCTAAGTCTTCCGCGCTGTTTGCCACCAGTTGCCAGGGTTAGTTCTGGAAGACCATAGCTCCAGGTGCCAGCATGCTTGGTTCCGTAGAACTTTTCCCAAGCTTTTGCATCCTGTAGGCGAAAATCAGCGCCGCAGTCAATGAGCAACTTTGTGTCAGTTAGCCAAGCCGCCACCTCAGCACTCTTGGCGTGAGGCATCGCTAGAAAAACAACATCGTGACCCTTCAGATTGGAATCTGTGGTTTCTGAAAAAACCAACTCGCCATGGGTTGAATTACCTGAGTGAAGAGCAGAAACCTTCTCACCGACATTGCTATTAGCGGTTACCGTTTTTAGTTCCAGCTCGGGATGGTCGGCCACCAAGCGCATCAGCTCACCGCCGACGTATCCACTAGCTCCCGCTATTGCAACGCTTATTGTCACGACTTAATCCCTTCTGGAATCTATTGACTACGAACGAATCTCTGCCTTGAATTTCTTTCGTGCCATTTCAACCCCCGCGTCGCGGGCTTCGGTCGCTTCTGCCTGAGTAAGGGTTCGGTCCATTGCTCTGAATCGAAGCGCAAAGGTAAGTGACTTAGAACCTTCTTGAACGTTGGGGCCTCGGTAGTCATCAGTCAAAATTATTTCTTCTAGTAGCTCTCCTGCGCCTTTTTCAACAGCTGCCAAAACTTCGGCCGCAGGGGTTTTGATGTCTACTACTAGAGACAGGTCTTGGGTGGCGGCAGGCAAAGTTCCAAACGGTCTAGCCACAATTGAGGCAGGAGCGACGCGGAAAAGTGCATCCAAATCAATTTCAAAAACACCAACGGTTCTTGGAAGGTCCCTAAATCTAGTGACTGAAGGATCCAATTCCCCAACTACTCCCACTACAGTCTCGCCAACTAGCAAATCGCCTGATCTTCCAGGATGAAGCCCCTTGGGTGTGGATTGGCGAATGCTAAGTTCCGCGCCAACCGCAAAGCCAACCACTCGGGCCGCTTCCATGGCATCTTCAACCCCTGAGGCAAAGGATTTTTGAATGGATTTTCCTTTCACCCTTGAGCCAAGAAATAATCCAGCTATGTGCTTGGGTTGCGATGGAATTCCTGCCTGGATATTTGAGATTTCTTCTTCGGTTGGCCTAGTAGCTGTATCAGGAAATAATAAAGCCTTAGCTTTGCTGGCGACAAACACAGAACCCTGTTCAACAATCGCAAGGTCAGTCAAGCCCCGAGATAAGTTTCTGTGCGCGGTTTCAATAAGGCCAGGTAGCAGTGACATGCGAAGCTGTCCCGCTTCTTCTTGGAGAGGGTTAGCTAGCGCCACGGCTTTTTTTGAGTCGGCAAACAAATCGTTCGAGCTAGCTGATACGAATGGGTAACTAAGCACTTCAGTGCACCCCGCAGCTGCCAACAAGTTGAGTGTGGATCTTGTAAATTGCTGTTCCCTAGTTAGCCCGCGACCAGGAGGGGCAACCGGCAGCACTGAACCAATTCGGTCATAGCCTGTGATTCGAGCAATCTCTTCAACCAGGTCAGTCTTGTGCTGAAGATCTGGTCGCCAACTTGGCGCAAGCACTATTAACCCAGAGTCACCCTGGCTAACCGTAGCGCCGATATCTTGAAGCACCTTCTTGATCTCCGCAGTGCTGTATTCAACTCCCATAACTGATCCAGCAAAACCATCGGGCAATAATATTTCCCTATCAGGATCTAGATCGATGTGGTTTGCGCCAACTGAGCCAGCCGTTGCTCCGGCGTGTGCCACGAGCAGCTCAATCACGCGGGCCGCAGCTAGCTCTCCAATCCTCGGATCAACACCTCGTTCGTATCTCTTGGAGGCTTCAGAAAACAGTTTCTGGCGTCTTGCGGTCCGAGCTACCGAGATGCCGTCAAAGTGTGCCGCCTCAATAAGGACTCTCTTGGTACTCTCCGAAACTTCCGTAGAAGCACCACCCATAACTCCAGCTAATCCAATCGGACCGGAGTCATCTGTAATTAGCAAGTCCTCGGTGTCCAGTTTTCGCTGTTGTCCATCTAGAGTGACAAGAGTTTCCCCGGCTTTGGCACGGCGAATAGTAAAACCACCTTTGATCTTGTCTAGATCGTAAGCGTGCACCGGCTGACCGAGTTCAAGCATTACGTAATTCGTGATGTCCACTGCCACAGAAATTGAGCGCATTCCAGCAAGCTTCAGCCTGGACCTCATCCAAGTTGGCGTGGGCAGTGTCGAGTCGATATCCAAGGCGCTTCTAAGGACAAAACTCTGCGAGGCTTTTTTGCCTCTGATCGGATTGGAATCATGCATGACCAAACCAAAACCTTCACCCGCAACCGGTTTGATTTTCAGCGCAGGGTCTTGAAATTTACTTCCTGTGGCGTGAGAGTATTCTCTGGCAACTCCCCTTATCGAAAGGCAGTAGCCACGATCTGGCAATACGTTTATTTCAGCAGCACTGTCAAAAAGCCCAAGCAAATCAATTGCGTCCGTGCCAACTTCAGGATCTAGCCCCATCGACGACAGCAGCAATATTCCATCGTGATCATCCGAAAGGTTAAGTTCACGGCCGGAGGCAATCATTCCATCACTGGTGTGTCCATATGTTGATCGGGCACTGATCGCAAAGTTACCTGGAAGAATCGCACCCGGAAGGCTTACAACAACCTTGTCCCCTACTTCAAAATTCGAAGCACCACAAACGATTCCACGAACTGAATCTCCCCCATCGGCAGCCTTCTTCCCCTTGGGGGCTACTTGCACCTGGCACCAACGAATAGTTTTACCGTTGACTTGTGGCTCCGCAACAAATTCAAGAACCTGTCCAACCACAATTGGTCCTGAAACATCAAAAGAGTGGGTTGCTTCTTCTTCAAGGCCAACTTTTACCAGATCTGCCATTACAGATTCAGGAGTCGAGCCAGCAGGAAGATCGATGTGCTCGGCGAGCCAGCTAAGTGGGATTCTCATTTACAGCACCACCCCGAACTGCTGACTGAATCGAACATCGCCTTCAACCATGTCGTGCATGTCAGAAACTTCATTTCTAAACATGAGAGTTCTCTCGATGCCCATTCCAAAAGCAAAACCGGAGTAAATCTCTGGATTAATTCCACTAGCGCGAAGCACTTTCGGATTTACCATTCCGCAGCCTCCCCATTCGACCCAACGAGCTCCACCCTTCGCTCCCGCATGCCAAACGTCTAGTTCCGCTGAAGGCTCGGTGAATGGGAAATAGGAAGGGCGAAGGCGAATTTTTGCCTCATCGCCAAACATTATTCGGGCAAAATGCCCCAGAGTTCCTCGCAGATTTGCCATGCTCAAACCCTTATCTACGGCAAGGCCCTCGACTTGATGGAAAACCGGAGTGTGGGTCGCATCTAGCTCGTCGGTGCGATATACCCTGCCAGGGCAAAGGACATAAATAGGTACATCCCGCTCGAGCATGGACCGCACCTGAACCGGCGAGGTGTGAGTGCGAAGCACGAGTTTTTGCTCGCTAGGTTCAATAAAGAAAGTGTCCTGCATCGCCCTAGCTGGGTGATCCGCGTCAAAGTTCAACGCATCAAAGTTGAACCATTCGCTTTCTACCTCAGGGCCCTCGGCAATTTCCCAGCCCATACCAACAAAGACATCAGAAATTTTCTCCTGAAGCAGGCTCAATGGGTGTCGGGCACCGTTTCGACTAAGTCTGCCCAGGGCGGTTACGTCTATCGACTCTTTTTCTAGCAGCTTGGCTTCTTCTATGGCTGCCAGCTCAGCTTCGCGGACCTCGAAAGCCTCGGTAACTTTGGCTCTTGCTGAACCTACGATTTTTCCAGCATCTGCTTTTTGCTCTGTCGGCAATTTGCCTAGTCGAGTACTAAAGCCCGCCAGAGCGGAGCCATCGCCGAGGATCGAGCCTTTTATCTTTTTTAGATCAGCAATTGATTTCGCGTTGGAGATCTCAGCAAGCGCTGCTGCGGTGGCCTTATCGACCTCTGCTTGAGAAATACCGTCGGAGTTGGACATAATTTTCAGTTTACCGACTAGGTGTTCTGAGCAAAGGCTGACGCGTATAGACATACGCTCGCTGCGGTTGCCAGATTCAACGAATCAGCTGCTCCATAAATCGGTACCTGAACCAAGGTGTCGGCAAGACTTGCCACCTCCGGCTCTAATCCCCAAGCCTCATTACCAAAAAGCCAAACGGTTGGCTTAGCCAAGGAAGCTGTATCAACACCTGCAAGAGATGAGCCATTGATGTCGGCTGCCAATACTTGAAGCCCAGCTTGCTTGAGTGAGGAAATTGAGTGCTCGATGTCTGCTTCAACAACAAAGGGAAGATGGAACATCGATCCGGTGGTTGATCTAACAACCTTTGGGTTGTAGATATCTACGCTTCCCTTGCTAAAGACAACCGCGTCCGC
Source organism: Rhodoluna sp. (assembly GCA_044345455.1). Lineage (GTDB taxonomy): Bacteria > Actinomycetota > Actinomycetes > Actinomycetales > Microbacteriaceae > Rhodoluna. Next base: position 6,552 of record JBIJBA010000027.1, on the reverse strand, counting down.
ACCAGCGGCGTCAGCGGCACGCAAAACAGTGCCGGCGTTTCCTGGATCACGAATCTGAGCTAGAAAAGCAATTAGCTTGGGCTTTGCTGCCAAGACGTCCTCTAATGAAACGTGGAACTGCTGACAAATGGCAACAACTCCTTGCGGAGTTGTGGTGTCACTTAGCGCCTTTAGAGCAGAATCCGAAACAATCGTGAGAGTTACTCGGGCCTGTTCGGCGCGCGAAATCAGGTCAGGGTATTTTTCTTGGAAGGTCTCGGTCGCAAAGATCTTTTCAATCAACTTGGGTCGTTGAAGAGCTTCTTTTAGCCCTTGCGGGCCCTCAAGAAGAAAGAGCCCGGCTTCTAACCGGGACTCCTTCTTGGTAAGTTTTGCGACCCCTTTTATTTCCGCTGCCGAAGGGTCTTGAATCACTTTGAGCTAGCTCGCCTTTGGTGCTGAGGTGTCTTTTGGAAGTGCTGCCTTTGCAGTTGCAACCAAGGACGCGAAAGTCTTTGGCTCGTTAACTGCAAGGTCAGCCAGAATTCTCCGGTCAACTAGCACACCAGCAAGACCTAAGCCTTGGATGAAGCGGTTGTAAGTCATTCCGTTTGCACGAGATGCAGCGTTGATGCGCTGGATCCACAGTCTGCGGAAATCACCCTTGCGTGCTCTGCGGTCATTGAATGCATAGACCAGCGAGTGCAGCATCTGCTGCTTCGCCATACGGTAAAGCCTGGAACGCTGTCCGCGGTAACCCTTTGCGCGCTCTAATACAACGCGACGCTTCTTCAGCGAGTTGACTGCGCCTTTTACTCTTGCCATTTTCTAACTCCTAAAAATTCGGGCCGGTTACTTACCGAGCTGCTTCTTGATGGTCTTGAAGTCGGCAGCCGAAACTACCTGGTCAGCGTTCAACCGACGCTTGCGTCTAGATGACATGTGCTCAAGGTTGTGGCGCATGTTGATCTGCTGCTTCATTAGCTTGCCACTACCGGTAAAGCGGAAACGCTTCTTGGCACCCGAATGGGTCTTCTGCTTTGGCATTTAGTTCTCTCCTGTTTTTATCGCAGCCTCTAGGACTACTTCCTCGGTTGTTACCGCTTTGGCTTCAGCTTTTGCAGCCTTGTCCGCAGCTTTCTTGGCGTCTGCCTTAGCTTCCGCTTTGTTTCTAAGTGGTCCAATAACCATCACCATGTTTCGGCCGTCAATCGACGGTGTCGATTCAACTGCGCCAAACTCGGTAACTTCTTCGGCCAACTTCTGTAGCAACTTGATGCCCATCTCTGGTCGAGATTGCTCTCTTCCTCGGAAGACCACCATCACCTTCACCTTGTCGCCGGCCTTTAGAAACTTCTCAATCTGAGCTTTCTTAGTGCCGTAATCATGACCGTCAATCTTCAAACCAAAACGCACTGTCTTTAGAACAGTGTTGACCTGGTTCTTGCGTGCTTCACGAATTTTTTGTGCGGCTTCGTACTTGAACTTGCCAAAATCCATCAGCTTCGCAACTGGAGGGCTGGATTGCGGTGAGACCTCAACGAGGTCTAAGTCTGCTTGCTGCGCCATGCGCAGTGCATCCTCAATCTTTACAACGCCAACCTGCTCTCCTAGAGCACCGACGAGGCGAACCTCGGGAACTCTGATGCGGTCATTGATGCGGGGATCGCTGATATTTACTCCTATACAGATATGACTTAGGCCACACTAAGGAGCATCTTGCCCAAAGGAGCAGAAACAAAAAAGCTTTACCCGGCAACCTATTTAGCGGAAGACGCGGGTGGGAAACTAATCCACTTCTGACCGAGATCAAAGACCTCGGAGCCATGGGATAGCCTAGCATGAGACGCCCTGAAGGAGAATAGTTGTCTGATTACGACGAAATCGACCAGCAGATCACCGAGATTTCTGACCTGCCAGCCGTTGAGGTCATTGGCCGCTACGCCGTCGATCTTCTGAGCGTGGCCGCGGTCCAGTGTGGACTGGCTGCCGATGGCCGAAAAGGCGACCTAGATGAGGCCAGAAAGCTAATAACTGCGGTGGCTGGCTTGATTACCGCAGCCGCTCCAGACCTAGGCGATCACCACGCAAGACCCCTAAGAGATGCTCTTCGCCAAGTCCAACTTGCCTTCAGAGAAGCCTCCGTAATCAAGGACGCTCCGGGCCAAGGCCCAGGCGAGAAATTCACTGGGCCCGTTAACTAGCCAAAAGCTTTATCGAGACCGAGTCCACGGCCAGCGCAAACTCTTCACTTTCCGCCCAATACTTACTAACTCGCTCCAATAACTGCCTAACATCAGCAGGGCTTGATCCATTTACTAACTTGAGAGCAACTTCTAATTCTGCGCCAGCTAACTTGGCTTCTGGGTCTGCCGACCTAAGATCAAAATCAACCACCTCACTCTCGCTTGCAACTGAGCGCTCGATAACTCCCCTAACTGAAGAGTTCAGCTCGGCAGGTTGCCAATCAAGAGATTGTGCTATTCGAGCAATTGCGGGACGACGAATCACAAACTCCGTCTCACTGCCCGGGTCAATCACTACCCTGGTGCTTAGCTGCGAGGCAGCAGCTAAGCAAACTCTGATGGCATCGGTTGGAACTGGTCTGGCACTTGGGTTCCATCGCTGCATGGCATCAACTGAAGAAAACACAACGAGCGCCTCCTGATCATCTGGTGCCTTTACGGTCACGATAGAAAGCTCTGCGCTCTTATCGACTTTGAGACCATTAGCTCCAATTTCAGATTCACCAAGTTGTGCAACCAGTGGCACCAGAAGCCTCGAAACTCTAAGGGCATCAACAACATCCGCCTGACCAAGATCGCCAGCCCGAAAGCCTGACATGGCAGTAATAAATTCTTCTGGTGCGAAGCCGTCATCGCCAGCAAATCGATTTTCTTCAAGCTCTCTACCCTCCCAAGGAACACCGGCCGAATCCGACAAGCGGTTTGGGTTCATTTCGTAGCTCACGAGCTAACAACCTTTAGTGCCTGTTCGAGGCTAAATCGCCCAACATACAAAGCTTTGCCCAGGATTGCGCCAACTAAACCCTTGGATCTAAGGCCCACAAGGGCCCTCAGGTCTGAAAGCTCAGCAATGCCGCCGCTAGCAATAACTGGCTTGCTAGTTAGCAAAAGAACTTGTTCCAGCAGTTCAAGATTGGGTCCATTCAACGAGCCGTCTCTTTTGACGTCGGTCACAACGTATCTTTCGCAACCCAAATTTTCTAGCTGCTGTAGCACTGGTTCTAGCTCACCCACGTCCTCACCGCTTCCGCGTGCGATCAATCTTGAACCTGAAAGATCCAGCGAAACAGATATCTGCTTGCCATGTGTTGAGATCACAGATTCAACCCAAGGCATATCCATCAGAGCAGAGGTTGCAAGATTGATTCTGCTGGCTCCTGTTTGCAAGGCTGCTGTAAGAGACTCTTGATCACGGATTCCACCGGAGACTTGCACATTGATTCCAGAGCAACGCGAGATAACTTCAGAAATTAGCTGTCTATTTTCACCCTTGCCGTATGCGGCGTCTAAGTCGACTAGGTGAATCCAGTTAGCTCCTGCGGCAATCCACTCGGAAGCAATATCCAATGGTGAGCCAAATGACTCTTGGGAGTTCGCATTGCCAGGTCGTACAGACAGACCGTTGGAAACATCTATTGCAGGTAGTAGTTCGAATGAGGAAAGTTCGGGTGCTCCAGCTGCGCCAGTATCCTGGCTGCTTGAATTGCTATCTTGGCTACTCACCTTTTAACAGTAGCGCCAGGGGTTTAACGGACGCGCCTAGTTTTATCAGCGGCCCGCAGTAAAACCTACTAAGGAAGCGCGAGCCTGTCTCCTGCAACTAGGTCAGCGCTTTGCAGGTTGTTTAGCAAAATAATCTCGGTAACCCAATCCTGCTGGTTTTGACCTTTGGCGTGAGTCTCAGCTAGCTGCCAAAGACTATCCCCTGGCATTACGGAGATGTAGTTGAAGGCGGTAGCTTGGCTTGAGTCTTGGTCAACCGCGGCGGCACTTTGGTTGAAGATCAGACCGGCGATCATGATCACTAGGGCGCTCAGCACAAACAGGGTCCGGGCTAGGCGGGCTCTGCGCTTTGGGCTCATCGGGTGAATCTGGGCAGTTACTGTACTCATTTGGTTCCCTTTCCTCAGGTATTCGAACAAGTGTTCTACTTAGAACAAGATTACAAGGAACCACCGACATTTTGTCAAGAATATTGCCAAATATTCGAAAATATGTTTGATTTTGGGCTATTTTTAGAATACAGTTTCGATAAAGCCCAATAGGGCACCTCTGAAAGGGGCATTATGGACGCCAGCAAGCCTAGCCGCCGCGCCACCACTCTTAGCGCCATGCAGGAACGCATCCTGCAGGCCATCCAAAGATCCAAGACCGAGCGGGGCTATGTCCCCAGCAGGAGAGAGATCGGAGATGAGGTCGGATTGTCTTCCCCTTCATCGGTGACCCACCAACTAAACCAGCTTGAACTCGCCGGATACATCAGCCGTGACCCCAAGCGCCCAAGAACAATCGATGTACTGATTGAGGTTCCAGGTTACGAAGGCGATGCTGGTTCAGAGCCAGACAATGTAACTCCAATTGGCGATGCCGCCATGGTTCCGATGGTTGGAAGAATTGCCGCCGGTGGTCCAATCACCGCAGAGCAGAACATCGAAGAGATCTTCCCGTTGCCACGTCAACTGGTTGGAAAAGGTGACCTCTTTTTGCTGAAGGTAGTTGGTGAATCAATGATTGATGCAGCTATTTGCGATGGAGACTGGGTTGTGGTTCGCCAGCAACAAACCGCTGAGAACGGTGACATAGTTGCAGCCTTGCTAGAAGATGAGGCAACTGTAAAGACCTTCAAGCAGCGCGATGGTCACACTTGGTTGCTACCAAGAAACTCAAGCTTCGAACCAATCCTCGGTGACCGTGCGGTGATTCTTGGAAAAGTAGTTGCAGTTCTAAGAAGCATCTAACAAAAACGCATTTAGCTCACTGGCTAGCTGTGGCTTCACGCGAGCTTCAACCAGAGTGCCAGTATCTTGGTGATCCACGCTAACAATTCGTGCTTCAGAGTGAATTCTCGAAACCAGATCACCTCTTGAATAGGGAATCAAAGCCCTAACCAATATCTCTGGCCTAGGCAACAGTCCCTCGATCTTCTCTAGTAACTCAGCAATACCTTCACCAGATGCTGCAGAGACGAGAATCGCACCGGGCTCCATTCCGCGAAGAGCTATCTGCTGATCTAAATCCACTAGGTCACACTTGTTGAAAACCAGCAGTTCTTTCACGTTATCGGCATCGACTTCGGCCAATACGTTGCGAACAGTTTGGATCTGACCGGCAGGATCAGGGTGAGAGGCGTCTACAACGTGTACTACTAGGTCGCTGTGTGCAATCTCTTCGATAGTTGAGCGAAAGGCCTCAACCAGCTGATGCGGGAGGTCCTTTACGAATCCCACCGTGTCAGCAAGCGTGTACTCGCGGCCGTCAGCTGTTTGGGTCTTTCGAACGGTTGGGTCCAGAGTTGCAAACAGGGCGTTCTCGACTAATACCCCCGCCCTCGTGATTCGGTTCAACAATGAAGACTTACCAGCATTGGTGTATCCAGCAATTGCAACGGAAGGAGTCTCGTTTTTGGATCTTGAAGAGCGTTTAGTCTCCCTGGCCGGTGCCATCTCCTTGATTTGCTTTCTTAGCTTTGCCATACGGGTGTTGATGCGCCTTCTGTCTAGCTCAATCTTGGTTTCACCAGGACCACGCGAACCGATACCAACACCGCCGCCAACTTGACCACCGGCCTGTCTCGACATCGACTCACCCCAACCGCGAAGCCTAGGAAGAAGGTATTCAAGCTGAGCTAGCTCGACTTGCGCCTTACCTTCTCGAGACTTTGCATGCTGCGCAAAAATGTCCAAAATGATTGCAGTTCGATCAACTACTTTCACTTTAACAATGTCCTCAAGGTTTCTTCTTTGGCTTGGCGCCAATTCAGTATCGGCAATCACCGTATCCGCTTCGCAGGCTGAAACAATTGCTTTTAGTTCCTGCGCCTTACCTTTACCAAGAAAACTAGCTGGGTCGGGAAATGCTCTACGTTGCAATAACCCATCTAGAACTTGAGCACCAGCTGTTTCAGCCAGAGCAGCTAGCTCCCGAAGCGAGTTCTCTGCTTCTAAAACAGTGCCCCTTCCCCAAACTCCTATCAGCACTACTTTTTCTAGTCTTAGCTGGCGATACTCAACATCGGTGATGTCCTGAAGCTCAGTGGATAAACCACTTACTCGTCGAAGTGCTGAGCGCTCCTCTAGATCTAGCTGGTCACCGTCATAACCTGCGGTGTCAAAGGTGGTGGTGGTAGGTTTCTTGTCTCGACCGAGAATTCGGTCAATCATCGAAACTGATTGCTCCGATTCTGATTCCATCCAACTAACATTAGTAATCAGAATTGGGATAAATTGAAGCCATGTCCTCGGATCACTACTTTTCCCAGGAACCTAAAAGCGAATACCAGCCCAAGCAAATTGAGCTCGATGTTGCTGGTGAGGTTTTCAAAGTAAGC
>JBIJBA010000053.1:0-5811 GCA_044345455.1 Rhodoluna sp. | reverse complement strand
TAGGCGCGGTGATGACAAATCCATCAAGTGTGATCGCGAATTGGTTCCTCGGCTGCTCAAGTGGGAACAGTCTTTGAGTAACTGTCGAGAAGCCCTCGGTACCAACCTCATCAAATTCAAGGTTCACAGCCCAGGTGTTGGTCGAAGCACCGGTAGAGGATGTTATTGTCCCGTTTGATGCGTCGGAGATGTTTGCCCCGTCAACTTCAACAGGACCAAGAATAAACTTCGACAATCCGTTGACATCACAGGTAACCAAGGGCACTGCTGGATCATCAATCTGGCCCGGCTCTCTAAACACAGATGCACAATCTAAATCATCAAACTCTTTTTGGATTTCCGGGGTGATCCAATTCAAATCACTTGCGTCGGTAGGCGCAGCGGATGGCGCTTCTGCTGCGGGGGATTCTTCTGGGTCAGGAGACGCTGTAGCGTCTGGATCAGGGGATGCTGTAGCGTCTGGATCAGAAGTGTCCGCACCATCAACCTCAGCAATTGGTGTTCCGGCACTAGTTACCAAAACAGCTCGAAACTCCAATTTGGCGGAAGCCTTGATTAGCGCAAGTGTATTCTCGTCGGGGATTCCTGGGATGGAAACGATGATGTTTGTATCACCTTGGGTAGTCACCTGAGATTCGCTAACACCGCTGGCATCAACGCGCTGGCGAATAATCGAAACCGCTTGATCTAATTGCTCGGTCGTTACAGCTTGGCCATCTAGCAACAACGGGGAAAGAATTACTTGGGTTCCACCCTGAAGATCAAGGGCCAACTTGGGAGTGAAGCTAGCGTTCTCGTCAGTAGTTGACCCGAATCCGATTAGGCCGGCGAGACCGAAGATGATCACTAGTAACCAAATCAGGGATTTGCGTGCCGACTTTACGGTGCTGCTAGCTGCCAACTCGTTACTCCCCTATTACTTTCCGGTATCGGCTTTGGGGGCCTTCGGCTTTTTTGCAGCTGAACTAGAAGTCTTGGAAGAAGCTGCAGCCTTCGGTCCTTGCTCGATCCTACTTACTGCCCCGATCGCAACAGTTAGCTTCTGACCCGGAGCAGTTTCGAGCTCAACTCGATCTTCCTTCACGCTCAAGATCTTTCCAAAAATTCCGCTGGTTAGCATTACTGTCGCGCCCTTCACTACTTCGGAGCGGAGCTTTTCAGCAGTCTTTTTACGATTGCGTCCAGAAACAAAGATCCAAACACCCAAGAAAATTAAGGCAAGTAAGAAAAATAAGGTGTCCGACATGAGGGCCTAACGTCAAAAAACGCGCTTTTGCGCGTCCCTAATTATAACTTAACCCTTAGTAGGCCAGTTAACTTGATTCACTGGCACCCAGGTGTCGATAGGCCAAAGAAGTAGCCTGGCGACCCTTGCTGGTCCTTTGAATAAGACCTTCCCTGAGGAGGTAGGGCTCAACAACCGATTCGATAGTGTCAGGCTCTTCCCCAATGGCCACGGCAAGAGTGGATAGCCCAACGGGCTTGCCTTGAAACTTGACGATTAAAGCCTGAAGTATTTGCTTGTCCAATCGATCCAAACCAAGAGAATCTACTTCGTAAAGCTCAAGTGCTTTCTTGGCTACATCAGCTGTAATCACACCGGCGCCATCAACTAGTGCAAAATCTCGAACCCTCCGAAGGAGCCGGTTGGCCACTCGTGGTGTACCTCTAGATCGAGACGCAATCAACTCGATCGCCTCAGTCTCTGCTGCAAGCTCTAACTGCTTCGCTGCGCGAACCAAAACCGTAGCCAAGTCCTCGTGGCCATAAAACTCCAGGTTTGCGGTATAACCAAAACGGTCACGCAATGGATTCGGCAACATCCCAGACCTTGTCGTTGCGCCAACCAAAGTAAATGGTTCTAAATCGAGAGAAATGGAAGACGCGCCAACACCTTTTCCAACCATGACGTCGACCCGAAAATCTTCCATCGCGAGATACAACAATTCCTCTGCAGGTCTAGCCATTCTATGTATCTCGTCAATGAACAAAACCTCGCCGGCGGAAAGTGATGAAAGAATTGCCGCAAGGTCCCCCGCGTGTTGGATGGTAGGACCGCTAGTGATGCGAAGCCCCGATCCAATTTCTGAAGCGACAATCATTGCAAGGGTTGTTTTACCCAACCCTGGAGGGCCAGCAAGCAAGATGTGATCCGGGGCGCGATTTTGCAAAGACGCAGCTTTTAGTAGAAGACCCAGTTGCTTTGAGACATTTTCTTGTCCGACAAAATCCGCAAGAGTTGTTGGCCTTAGTGCGGACTCAAATGCCAAATCACTTTCTGTAAGAGCTGGGCTCAAGATATCGTTCACTTAGAGCCCGACTTTGCAAGATGCTGGAGTGCAAGCTTCAAAACATCCTGGTCCGACATATTCGGACTGGAAACCTTTCGGACCGTAATTGTCGCTTCCTTTTCACTATAGCCAAGCCCGACAAGAGCTTCCACGCTTGCCCTAGTTATTCCAGAGCTAGCTGACAAGCTAGAGCCACCAGAAATCTTGCCAGCTAATGAGAGGGTTATCAGCTTCGCAGTTTTTACCCCCACCCCGGACACTGACCTGAAAACCGCATCGGATTCACTGGCAACGGCATCCGCAATCTCCGCTACGGAAAGTGAAGTCAGAATAGAAAGTGCTGATTTCGGACCGACGCCATTTACGGATCTAAGAAGATCGAAAGTCTCCAGCTCCATAGCCTCTAGAAATCCATAGAGAGTGAGTGAATCTTCGCGGACCACAAGCACTGTCTGGAGAGTGGCCTTCTGCCCAATAGCTAGAGTTGAGGCGATTCGATTGGTGGTATGCACGAGCAGGCCAACGCCCCCAACTTCTAAAGTGACCGCGCCAAGCGTGCTTGCTAACACTTTTCCTGACACTGAGGCAATCACGAACTTAGCCTAACTAGCGATTGGATTTGCCTCTTGCTGATTTCACTGCGGAGTGCCACTTCTGTTGTGCCTTGGTGTAGCTCGCGGAGCTATTTGATCCTCTGTAGCCCTGGCAGATGGCGATAGCTAGAGCGTCCGCGGCGTCTGCTGGCTTGGGGACCTCATCGAGACCGAGAAGCTTTGCAACCATCGCACCGACTTGCACTTTGCCCGCACGACCAGACCCAGTGACCGCAGCCTTGACTTCGGTGGGAGTATGCATGGCCATCGGAATCTTGTACTTGTGAGCCAAGAAAATTGCCACCCCGGCAACTTGGGCAGTACCCATAACCGAAGACAGATTCTGTTGCGAAAAGACTCGTTCAATTGCAATCACGTCGGGCTTGAACTTGGAGATTAGAGCCTCGAGCTCGGTTCCAATGGCGCCAATTCTTGAGTCGAGCTCGGCAGTTTTTATCGGAGTCTTCAAGTGCCTCAATCAATTTGATTACCGTTCGCGCAGTCTCAACGTCTACTTGGATTGAAGCCGCGGGGACGAACTCAACATCGGCGCTTTCATAGTCCAGACCTGCGTTCTGTAATGCGGAACGAACTGAGACCATCGCGGAAGGGTCGGTTGTTAGAACAAAACTCGCCTCTCTTGTCTCGATGTCTTCCAGTCCGTGCTCCAAGCCGGCCTCTAGGATCTGATCTTCGCTTACTGAATCAGAGCGCTCGATGGTAATTACACCCTTGCGGCTAAACAGATAGGACACGCTTCCAGGATCGGCCATGGTTCCACCGTTACGGCTAACGGCCAATCGAACATCGGCTGCTGCGCGATTTTTATTGTCGGTCAAACACTCGATTAAAATCGCAATTCCATTTGGGCCATACCCTTCGTAGAAAATCGTCTGATATTCAACGGCGTCAGCATCTTGACCAGATCCGCGCTTGATTGCGCGCTCGATGTTGTCGTTTGGCAGAGAGCTCTTGCGCCCTTTTTGAACAGCGTCATACAGAGTGGGGTTACCGTCCATGTCGGGACCACCGGTTCGAGTGGCAACCTCAATGTTCTTGATCAGCTTGGCGAAAAGTTTTGCACGGCGCGAGTCAATGATCGCCTTTTTATGCTTGGTGGTGGCCCACTTGGAATGACCGGACATTTTTCTCCTTGAATACTGTCGCTATGAATTCTAAATCAGAACTATTGGGGTGAACTTGCCATCTTCAAAAAGTACTCGTGGACAAAGCTTTCACCGGTAATCTCGGGGTGAAACGATGTTGCCAACATGTTCTGCTGCCTCACGGCAACCACTCTCCCATCGCTTAGCTTCGAGAGGACCTGGACAGCCTCCCCCACTCTTTCAACGATTGGGGCTCTGATGAACGCAACATTCAGATTCGTACCATCAAAATCGATGACCTGCTCGAACGAATCAAGCTGTGAGCCAAAGGCATTTCTACGGACAGAAATGTCCATCAAGCCCAGACTTTGCTGACCAGAAGCGCTATCCAAAACATCTTTTGCCAAAGTGATCATCCCGGCACAGGTGCCCAGTGTTGCTTTGCCAGATTTGATGAATTCCAGAATTGGTTCCCTTAGCGAAAAGATGTCTATGAGCTTCGAAATTGTCGTTGACTCTCCACCGGGCAGAATCAATCCCGAGATATCATTTAGGTCTTCGCTCTTTCGAACCTCGACTGTTTCACAAGCTAGTTTCGTGAGCGTTTCAATGTGCTCTCTCACGTCACCTTGAAGAGCTAGTACTCCGATACGCAATTACCAACCGCGCTCCGAAAGTCGATGAGGCGCAGGAAGGTCTTTCACGTTGATGCCAACCATGGCTTCACCGAGACCTCGTGAAGCTTCTGCAATCACTGCAGGGTCATTGAATGCCGCAACTGCCTTAACAATTGCAGCGGCACGCTTAGCGGGTTCGCCCGATTTGAAAACTCCTGAGCCAACGAACACTCCGTCAGCACCAAGTTGCATCATCATGGCCGCGTCAGCTGGAGTGGCAACACCACCGGCGACGAACAAAACCACTGGCAGCTTCTTGGTTCTTGCTACTTCCCTAACTAAGTCGTAAGGCGCCTGAAGCTCCTTGGCTGCAACGTAGAGCTCATCCTCTGTCTTTGATGCGAGAACATTGATTTCGCCCAAGATAGTTCTGATGTGCTTGGTTGCTTCCGAAACGTCTCCGGTACCAGCCTCGCCCTTGGAGCGAATCATTGCGGCGCCTTCTGTGATTCTTCTGAGGGCTTCTCCCAAGTTGGTTGCACCGCAAACAAAAGGAATGTCAAATTTCCACTTGTCAATGTGGTTTACATAGTCAGCCGGGGAAAGCACCTCAGACTCATCGATGTAGTCAACCTTCAAAGACTCTAGAACCTGGGCCTCAACAAAATGTCCGATGCGTGCTTTAGCCATAACTGGAATTGAAACAGTTGCAATAATCTGCTCGATTAGCTCTGGATCGCTCATTCTCGCAACACCACCCTGCGCGCGAATGTCGGCGGGTACTCGCTCGAGAGCCATGACTGCTACAGCACCAGCATCTTCGGCAATTTTTGCTTGTTCAGCATTAACAACATCCATGATCACGCCACCTTTTAGCATTTCTGCAAGGCCGCGCTTAACTAGGGGTGTTGATTCATTTTTTGAAGGGTTCATTTAGATATTCTAACCCGCCAAAATGGCCATTTAGTTATCCAGCCAGGCCTTTTGGATCTCGGCTCGAACTTCGCCCAACAGCCTTGGTATCGCCTTGGTTTGAGCGATTATTGGGAAGAAGTTGGAGTCATTACTCCAGCGCGGAACGATGTGCTGGTGCAAGTGTTCGGCTATCCCCGCCCCGGCAAGCTCGCCCAGGTTCATACCCAAATTGAACCCCTGAGCCCTTGAAACTTTCCGAAGAACCTGCATGCCACGCTTGCTCAGAGTA
>JBIJBA010000001.1:0-34364 GCA_044345455.1 Rhodoluna sp. | reverse complement strand
TGGAAATAGATACCGACTAGTTGATCGCATTGCGATTGGGGGCATGGGCGAGGTTTGGCGAGCGCACGACGAGGTTATCCTCCGAGATGTTGCAATAAAGATTCTGAAGCCTGAGTTCATGGGTGATCCAGGCTTTCTAGAAAGATTCCGCGTTGAAGCTCGTCATGCCGCTCGAGTGGACCACGTTGGCATTGCCGACGTTTACGACTACGGCGAGGGTTCTGGTTCGGCTTATTTGGTGATGGAAATTGTTGCTGGAGACTCACTTGCTCGAATCATTGAAAAGCGTATTCGTCTTACTGAAATTGAAGTTCTAAGCATTGTTGAGCAAACCGCTAAAGCGCTGCACGCAGCTCACGAGGACGGGCTTGTTCACAGAGACATCAAGCCTGGAAACTTACTTATTACTCCTGCTGGAAAAGTTAAGATCACCGATTTTGGTATTGCCAGGGTTGCCGATCAAGTTGCTCTAACCGCAACCGGGCAAGTCATGGGAACAGTTCAGTACTTATCCCCGGAGCAGGCAACTGGAAAGCCTGCGACGCCATCTACTGACATTTACTCGCTCGGGATTGTCGCCTATGAAGCGCTAACTGGAAGAAGACCCTTCACTGGGGAGTCTCAAATGGTTATTGCGATGGCCCAAATAAATGACAAGCCACCCGCTATAGGTGACGACATAGATAAAAGGGTTCAAGAACTTGTCTTGTCTTGTTTGGCAAAAAAACCAAATCAACGTCCTGGCAGTGCTCTTGATTTATCAAATAGAGCAAGAGTGCTGAGGTTGCAACTTGAAGGAGTTTCGGCCACGGAAGTCTTTGACCCGCAAAGCGCTCCCGTGACAAGAGTTAACGACACAGCTAACACCCCAGAGACTGAGCCCTTAGCCAAGTTGCCGGTTGTTTGGCCTTGGCTGGCGCTCATTGGAGTTTTGGTGTTAGCCGCTGGTGGCGTGATGATTGCAATTATTGTGAGTCTGGTTTCAGAGCAGAACCCTTCTCCAAGCCCCTCTTCTATTTCAGTTTCCAAGATACCCACAGCTCCTGCTCCCGACAGACCAATTGCCACTGTGAGTGTTTTTCTGGCGGATGTTGTGGGGAAGAAAGTTATCGATGCAACGGCATTTTTAACTCAAAAGGGCCTTTTGGTGGAGGCTGTCCCAGGCGAGGCATTGGACCCAACTGATTCGAGAATTTTGGGTGTCTACCAAGCCGAGGGGCTCGGTCAGATACCAGTTGGTTCGACCGTGAGAATTTTCTACTACATCCAAGGAGAATCTGCGCCGATTCCTAGCCCCTCGCCGACTGCTACTCAAAGCCCTAGTCCTTCTATTTCTCCAAGCCCTAGCCCAAGTTCCAGCGGAGGCGAGTAGTGAGAATCCACTTGGTATTGTTGGATAAGGAGATTCGGGGAGAAATAAATGTCTGAGCAAGAGCGTGTTTTAGCTGGCCGCTACAAAGTCGGCGAGCTAATAGGGCGCGGAGGTATGGCTGATGTTTTTGAAGGCCTGGACCTTCGTCTCGGACGCAAGGTGGCTATCAAGCTTCTAAAGTCGGATCTAGCTAGCGACGAATCTTTCGAATCTCGATTTGCTAAAGAGGCCCAGGCCTCCGCCAAGATGGCACACCCAACTATCGTTCGCATTTACGATGCCGGCGAGGAGTCTTCAACCGACACAAACGGAAGCCAGATTAGGACTCCTTTCATAATCATGGAATACGTAAACGGGCGATTGCTTCGCGATATTATGCACGAGAAAAAGTTAAGCCTAAAAGAAGCTGTTGACTTCGCCAAGGGAGTTCTCAGTGCTCTCGAGGTTTCTCACAAAGCCGGAGTTATTCATCGGGACATAAAAGCTTCAAACATCATGATCACAAATGATGGTCAAGTCAAAGTCATGGACTTTGGAATTGCCAGGGCAATCGCCGATTCCTCCGACACTCAGGCACACACCGCCGGAATTGTTGGAACGGCTCAGTACTTCTCTCCGGAGCAAGCTCGTGGAGAAGTTGTTGATTCTAGAACTGACCTTTATTCGATGGGTGTTTTGCTATACGAAATGTTGGCCGGAAGACCCCCGTTCAAAGGTGATACCGCGGTTTCGGTTGCATACCAACACGTGAGTGAAAAAGTGCCAGCTCCTTCCGAGCACAATCCAGAAATCACGCCTGAACTAGACCAGGTTGTTCTAAACGCCTTGGCTAAAGACCGTGAAGAGCGTTTTCAAACTGCAGAAGAATTCCGCGAACACCTTCTGGCAGCCGTTCGCGGGGAGTCCCTTCCCAAAACCGGATTTACCCCACAGACCACCGTTGTCAGCGAGCAGCAGGCATCGCAAACAGAAGTTATTGACTCGGTAAGTGCTGATGATTTCTTTAAAGAAGTAGGTATCGAATACGCCTCAGGTGAACCCACCACGTCAATCACTGTTCGCGAACGAGTGGCCAAGGAACTGCCCTCCCCTAAATTGCTATGGGGTGTTGGCTCTGGTGTTGCCGTGACATTGGTTGGATTGATTATTTGGTTGGTGGCTATCGGTGGAGCTTTTTCTCCAATCCCTTCCAACAACGCAACCGGTGTTGAGGTGGCTGATGTAGCTGGTGAGCTTTTTGATGATGGAAGCAAGGCTCTAATAGACCAAGGTCTTGTAGTTCAAAGGGTTGCAGAAGTGAACGACTCTGTGAGAGAAGGCCTAATCATCAGAACTAATCCACCGAGTGGTAGAAAAGTTCCAGCTGGAACCACCATCGAAGTCTTCGTCTCATCTGGCAAATCCGAGTCGGCAGTTCCGCTTTTGTCGGGTCTAACGGAAGCAGAAGCCAAAAAAGCCTTAGAAAAAGCTGGTCTAATTCTTGGTGGAATCACATCAGTTAACTCAGCCATAATTGCCAAAGGTGAGGTCATTGAATCTGTCCCAGCGGCAAATGAACAAGTCGATGAAGGATCCGCGGTAAAGCTTCTTGTATCTGACGGTCAAGTACTGGTGCCATCCGTGGTTGGTATGGGGGCAACCGATGCAAGGCGCGCGATGGAGGGAACTGACGTTGGCTTTAACGTGTTAGTTCAGCCATCAGCTGCCTGTATCTCTGGGGGAGGAACCTCGGGAACCACAGTTGCCTCTCAGTCAATTCCGCCTGGTCTTGCAGAACAGAAGCAAACCATTACCTTGATTTTGAACTGTATTGCGGGTACCCCGACTCCGACCCCAACACCACCGCCTTCGTCACCACCGCCTTCGTCACCACCGCCTTCGTCACCACCGCCTTCGTCCGAGTAACTAGAGCTTTATCATCGGCGTTAGCTTTTTAGCTTTGGCGGCGGCTCCTTCGAGTCCAATTGATTCAAGCCAGTTTCCAAGCATTTGGTAACCACCCTCAGTAAGCACACTTTCCGGGTGGAACTGAACTCCGTAAATTGGTTTAGAGATGTGCTGTAATCCCATGATCACGCCGCCTTTAGTGCGACTAGTTACAACTAGATCTTTGGGAACGGTGTTATCGACAACAGCTAGTGAGTGATATCTGGTGGCCCTAAAGAATTTAGGGACGTCTTTGAATACCAGGCTGTTGTCGTGTTCAACATCGCTAGTCTTACCGTGCATTAGTTCTTCAGCGCTGGTAACGGTTGCTCCCATAGCCTCTGCGATTGCTTGGTGACCGAGACAAACTCCAAACACCGACTGATTCGTTTCCAAGGCAATTTGAACAACATCGATGCTGAGCCCGGCATCCTTAGGGGTTCCTGGTCCTGGGCTTATCAGCACTCCGTCGTACTTTTTCATCAGCTCTGGGAGCTCTTTGGCGCTAATGGCATCGTTTCTAATAACGTCGGTTGTGGCGCCAAGCTGCTGTAAATAGCCAGCTAGCGTATAGACAAAGCTGTCATAGTTATCGAGCACAAGAATCTTGGTCATCTTAATCAAAGCCTACTTGTAGAATTATGACCATGCCTAAATTGACTGCGACCCCAGAAGACGACTCCTCGCTACCAGAAAAGCGCTCCCCCAAGCTTCCTAAACGTAAACCAAAGGTTGATAAGGTAGCCAAGTCAAAAAACTCCGAGGATGCTCTAAACCCGGTTTGGTTCAAGCCTGTGATGTTTGGTTTCATGATTGTTGGGTTATTTTGGATCATAACTTACTACGTAACCAGCGCACAGTTCCCACTAGGGGCTGGAACGCCATTGAATCTTTCCAACTGGAACATCTTGATTGGTTTTGGAATTGCCATGGTCGGCTTCATGATGTCGACTCGCTGGAAGTAACTCTCTAGGAAAACATCGGTCCTAGCCGGACAACTACTCCCACTGCAATCAAAGCAACAATCAATCCCAGCACACCCAGAACCTGAATCTTTTGGCTTAGCGCTGACTTGTATCTTGTTCTGGCATAAACAGCCGTTACGGCCATGCCGGCAAGTAAGCCACCTAAGTGACCTTGCCAAGAGATGTTTGGGAAGAAAAACCCAAACGCTAAGTTCACAGCAATCAGCGCAAGCAGCTGCCCGCTGTTATCACCGATTGTTCTAAGCATGATGAAGTATGCACCCATCAAACCAAAAAACGCTCCTGACGCTCCAACAACTGGGGTAACAGGGCTTCCAAGCCACAACACCATCGCTGACCCACCGATGATTGAAATCAGATAAAGAGCTAAAAATCTAGCTGGGCCAAGCATTGGTTCGATAACTCGACCAAATATATAAATCGAGTAGATGTTTATCAAAATGTGCCAGGGACTATCTGGCGAGTGAACAAATCCTGCGGTGAGCATTCGCCACGGTTCGATAGTTGTTAGTAGCGGCGCATACAGCAGTGTGTTTGTCACACCAGAGCCAGGAATGACTTGAGCTAACCAAACAAGAAGATTGATCGAGATCAGCCAAACAGTAACTTTTGGCTGACTCGATTTCAATCTTGCCAAGAGAAAACTCTAGAGAGTTTCGATTGAGATGGACTCAATAACCACATCATCAAGGGGCTTGTCAGACGCATTGGTGTCAACAGCTTGAATCTTGTCCACAACCTTGCGGCTAGCTTCGTCAACAACATCTCCAAAGATGGTGTGCTTTCCGTATAGCCATGTGGTTGGTGCGGTAGTGATGAAAAATTGTGAACCGTTGGTGCCAGGTCCGGCGTTAGCCATAGCTAGCTTGTAGGGCTCGTTGAAAGTTAGTTCTGGGTGAATCTCGTCACCGAACTGGTAGCCAGGTCCGCCCATTCCAGTTCCGGTTGGGTCTCCACCCTGAATCATGAAATCAGGAATGATGCGGTGAAAGATTACGCCGTTGTATAGCGGGGTACCTTTTGCCTGAGGGCCACGACTCGGGTGAACCCAGTCGATGGTTCCAGTTGCGAGACCTACGAAGTTTTCAACTGTCTTTGGCGCGTGAAGGGCGAAAAGGTTTACCTTGATTTCGCCGTGGTTGGTTTTGATTGAAGCAACATGTGTATGTGTAGTCATCCCTCTATTCTGGCATGAGACGAGATAACTTTTGAGCGAAAACTAAGATCGCAGAAGGGTTTCAGCCGCTTCTAGCTCAGGAGCTAAGAATCTGTCCGGTCCAACACCTGGAACTACTTTTCTGAGCCTGGATAACATCTCTCCAGTTACCTTGGCAGGCTTTAGTGGAGCGCGCATTTCTAATGCTCTTGCTGCGGTTACAAGCTCAATAGCTAAAACCCGACGAAGATTGTCTGAGACTTTTCTAAGCTTTCTGCCCGCATGCCAGCCCATCGAGACGTGATCTTCTTGCATCGCAGAAGAAGGAATCGAATCAACGCTTGCCGGAACTGAGAGTCGTTTGTTCTCAGAGACAAGGGCTGCTTGGGTGTATTGAGCGATCATCAAACCTGAATCAACACCAGCATCCCCTGCCAAGAAAGGACTTAGGCCACTCGAACGATACCTGTCGAGCATGCGATCTGTTCTTCGCTCAGAAATAGATGACAAATCTGTTGCTGCAATAGCTAGGAAATCGAGCACGTAACCTATCGGTGCCCCGTGGAAGTTTCCATTCGAAGTAACTTCACCAGATTCCAGAACCACTGGGTTATCAATGGTTGCTGCAAGCTCACGGGTTGCAACAAGACTTGCGTGAGTTACGGTGTCTCTTACCGCTCCTGCGACTTGCGGGGCACAGCGAAGAGAATATGCGTCTTGAACTTTGTCATCACCTTCTCGATGAGACGCGACAACCTCTGAGCCAGCAAGAGCCGCAAACATGTTTGCAGCGCTCTTTGCCTGTCCTGGATGAGGCCTCAGGGCTTCGTGGAGCTCTGGTCTAAACACCTGATCTGTCCCCATTTGAGCCTCAACACTCATTGCAGCAATTACATCTGCTTGATCGCATAGTTTTTCTAAATCTGAAAGAGCAAGAATAAGCATGCCGAGCATGCCGTCTGTTCCATTGATAAGTGCGAGGCCTTCTTTTTCCTGTAATTCGATTGGCTTGATGCCAGCTTCTTTCAAAAGAGTTGGAACATCTCGTTCAACTCCGTCACTACCGGTTGCTCTTCCCTCGCCCATTAAGACCATGGCGCAGTGAGCTAGTGGGGCAAGATCTCCACTACAACCAAGGGAGCCATACTCGTGAACGATGGGGGTGATTCCGGAGTTCAGTAGATCAACGTAAGTTTGTGCAACAACTGGTCTAACTCCAGTTCTGCCACTAGCGAGTGTCTTAGTTCGAAGCAGCATAAGTGCGCGAACAACTTCTTTCTCAACCGGGTCGCCCATACCTGCCGCATGAGAACGAATCAGGGACTTTTGAAGTTGCACTCGATCTTCTGGAGCGATGTGCTTGTTGGCAAGTGCACCAAAGCCGGTAGAGATTCCATAAACCGGAGTTTCGGCTGCAGCTAAAGATTCGATGTGTGCGCGGGTAGCTGCCATCTTCTCGAGCGCCTCTTGGGAAATCTCAAGCTTCTCACCGTGTCTTGCAACCCGGACTACCTCGTCCATTGAAAGACCACTTGAATTTAGCGTTACGCTCACTTTTTCTCCTGATAGATAGATTTACCTGATTTGAAGACTTCACTAACTAGATCAACACCTGGTCTGTAGCCAAGGTGCAGATAACTTGGTGCATTCAGAATCACTAGGTCTGCACTTTGGCCAACAGCAAGAGATCCGACGTCTGTTCTTCGCAACGCTTTAGCCCCACCCATGGTTGCCGACCATAAAGCCTGCTCTGGGCTAAATCCCATTTCTCTAATTGCTAGCGCAATACAAAAAGGCATCGAGGTTGTGTAACTAGAGCCTGGGTTGCAATCGGTAGCTATAGCAACATTCACACCGGCATCAAACAATCTTGCTGCGTTTGGATAGGTTGCCCTGGTTGAAAACTCTGCTCCTGGTACCAAGGTGGCAACAGTATTTGATCCTGCAAGAAGCTCGATATCTTTATCTGACAAATGTGTGCAGTGATCGGCCGATGCGCAATCTAACTCAACAGCTAGCTGAACTCCTCCGCCCTGCGTTAGTTGATTGGCGTGGATACGAGGCAGAAGACCCTTTTCAATTCCTGCCTGCAAAATCTGCCTGGCTTGATCAACATCAAATGCTCCTTGATCACAAAACACGTCAATCCACTTGGCATGCGGCAAAACTGAATCAAGCATCTCCCCGATTACTAGGTCGACGTAGTTGTCTTCCTTTCCTGCATACTCACTTGGAACAACGTGGGCTCCAAGAAAAGTAGTTTCGGGAGTTTGCTTAGCTACAATCTGTAGTGCTCTGGTTTCATCGGCTGTAGTGAGCCCGTAACCAGATTTAGATTCATAAGTTGTGATTCCAGAACGCTGCATTTCGCTTACAAGCCTGAGCATGTTTTGCTCTAGAGCCTCATTGGATGCTTCGCGGGTAGCTACAACGGTTGATTGAATTCCACCGGCGGAATACTTCTCGCCTTTCATTCGAGCTTGGAATTCTTTTGAGCGTTCCCCGGCAAAGAGTAGGTGAGCATGGGAATCAACGAATCCTGGAGTTACGGCTTTGCCCGCTACGTCTATTTGTTGGTCGGTGTCTGGAACTTCATTAGTGACTCCAACCCAAGAGATTTTGTCATTCTCAATAACTAACGCGGCATTTTGGATTTCCCCGAGGATGCCTGACCCAAGACTTTGGTCATTAGTGACCAAAGAGCCAATGTTTGTTATTCCAATAGACATTTAGCTATTCGGTATCAAGCATGGGCACGTGCACGTGCTTTGCTCTTGCCACGCCTTGTGCTTCTGGGTAACCAGCATCTGCATGTCTAATGACACCCATACCAGGGTCGTTAGTCAAAACGCGGTTAAGCTTTTCAGCTGCCAAATCTGTTCCGTCGGCAACAGAGACTTGTCCAGCGTGAATTGATCGTCCAATTCCCACGCCACCACCGTGGTGAATTGAAACCCAGGATGCTCCAGAAGCAATGTTTATCATGGCATTTAGTAGTGGCCAGTCAGCAATTGCATCAGAGCCATCTAGCATCGCTTCTGACTCACGGTATGGGCTTGCAACCGACCCACAGTCCAAATGGTCGCGACCGATAACAATCGGAGCAGAAACTTCACCTTTTTTGACTAGGTCGTTAAATACAGCTCCGGCTTTGTCTCTTTCGCCATAACCGAGCCAGCAGATTCTTGCAGGAAGACCTTGGAACTGAACCCGATCTTGGGCCATCTTGATCCAGCGGTGTAGATGTTCGTTTTCTGGGAACAGCTCCAGGATGGCCTGATCGGTTCGGTAGATATCTTTCTTGTCTCCAGAAAGTGCGACCCACCTAAATGGTCCCTTGCCTTCGCAGAACAATGGGCGGATGTATGCGGGGATGAAACCAGGGAACTTGAAGGCGCTTGAGTAACCGCCTTTTCTAGCTTCGTCTCGAATGGAGTTTCCGTAGTCAAAGACTTCGGCTCCCTTGGCCATGAAGCCAACCATGGCTTCTACGTGCTTTGCCATAGACGCCTCAGCTCGCTGAGTGAATTCCTCAGGGCTACGTTCCGCATAGGCACGGGATTCTTCAACGCTGATCCCCTCAGGGATGTAATACAGGGGATCATGAGCAGAAGTTTGGTCGGTCACGATATCGATTGGAACATCGCGCTTTAGAAGCTCAGCAAAGATAGTCGCTGCGTTACCGGATAGCCCAACAGAAATTGCTTTCTTTTCAGATTTGTATCGGACAACTCGTTCGATTGCATCGTCTAAGTTGTCTGCAAGCTCATCTAGGTAGCGATCTTGAATTCTTCTGCGAAGACGTGATTCGTCAACGTCAACAATTAGGCAAGTTCCTTCGTTCATAGTCACAGCAAGTGGCTGTGCTCCGCCCATACCGCCACAACCACCAGTCAAAGTAAGTGTTCCAGCAAGAGTGCCGCCAAATCTCTTTGCAGCAACCGCTGCAAAGGTCTCGTAAGTTCCCTGCAGGATTCCCTGGGTTCCGATATAGATCCAAGAACCTGCCGTCATCTGTCCATACATTGTTAGACCCAGATGCTCGAGTCTTCTGAACTCTGGCCAGTTGGCCCAGTCACCGACCAAATTGGAGTTTGCAAGCAATACCCTTGGGGCCCACTCGTGAGTTCTGAAAACACCAACTGGTTTTCCAGACTGGACCAGCATGGTCTCGTCGTTTTCTAAGTTGGTGAGAGTCTTAACAATCGAATCAAAGCTGGCCCAGTTCCTGGCAGCTTTACCGCTACCGCCATAAACAATAAGTTCTTCTGGATACTCAGCAACAGCTGGATCTAGGTTGTTGTGAAGCATGCGAATAGCTGCTTCTTGACCCCAACCCTTCGCGGTCATGGTTGAGCCGGTGGCTGCGTGCAGTGCGCCACGTGTTGCTTGGGTCATTTGGTTCCTCCATCAACTTTGATGTTTTCTTGTGCCTGATAACAGGGTAATCTCAAATCAATTCGAGTATTACCCAGTCTGGATTGGAGCGGAAATGAGCGAAGATCCGCTGTGGCCAAGAGCGTCCAGCTGGCTAGCGCCAGCTGGCTCTGAGCGGGCTGAGATTGGACTATTGGGGGTTCTAGCCTCCGAGACATCCATTTCTGCTACCGGAGCCAATGCCACCCCAGCCGAAATTAGAGTCGCACTAGCCAGATACTCAACCTTTAGCCACAGCCAAAACCAAGATCTAAGACAGCTTAGTTTTCTAGATTTTGGCGACTCAGAAACTCCAGATTCAAAAGATGGGGAAGAAAGAACCAAGGCTCTCGCCAACAAGGTATCCAATCAAACAGATTTATCAATTGCACTCGGTGGCGATAACTCAATTACCTATGCCGTGATGAGTGGAGTTTTTGGTGAAGATCTTTCTTCTGCGGGACTGATTACTCTCGATGCCCATCACGATTTACGAGACGGTGTATCAAACGGTTCACCGGTTAGAAGATTGATTGAAGCAGGTTTGCCGGGATCAAGTGTTGTTCAAATTGGGATAAATGATTTTTCTAATTCTGCGGATTATGCCAAACGGGCGAAAGATTTTGGAATTCATGTAATTCCAAGATCTGCTCTAAGAAACAGATCCGTTGAAAGCGTCTTTAGCGAAGCGCTTGATTTTCTTGGAGACAAGAAATTGCATGTGGATATAGACATGGATGTTTGTGATCGGTCTTTTGTTCCTGCTTGCCCAGCTGCAGCCCCAGGTGGAATTTCAGCAGATGAGCTAAGGCAGTTCGCTTTTCAAATTGGAAAAGCAAAGCAAGTGAAATCTGTCGACATCACTGAGATCGACGCAATGGCAGATAGTGCTGATGGTAGAACTGTTCGCCTAGGTGCGCTAACTGTTTTGGAGCTAGCGAGCGGATTCCTCAGTCGCTAGTTATCTTGATTGAAGAAAACAACCTTTTCTTCAGTGAAGTGAAGCGGGGCATCTGGGCCTAGCTCGCGTCCCATGCCTGACTGCTTCATTCCCCCGAATGGGGTGTGGTACCTAAGAGATGAATGAGAGTTCACTGAAAGGTTGCCGCTTTGAACTTCCCTCGAAACCCGAATTCCCCGACCTAAATCGCGAGTCCAAATCGATCCAGAAAGACCGTACTCTGTTCCATTTGCCAGCTCAATAGCTTCCTGTTCTGTTTCGAAAGGGTAAACAGTAACCACCGGCCCAAAAATCTCTTCCGCCATGCATTTATCCGTTGGGCTCTTAGCGAGCACGACTGTTGGAGCAAACCAAAAACCTTTGCCAGTGGGGGCACTTCCTCGAAACGCAACATCAGCACCTTCTAGAAAACTGCTCACATTTTCGCGGTGTTGTTTACTCACCAAAGGACCAACCTCAGTCCCGCTTAGGGAAGGGTCACCGACCTTGACCGCCTTTACTACTGGTTCTAAGGCTTCCATAAATTTTTCGAATACAGATTTTTGCACCAAAATTCTTGAACGTGCGCAGCAGTCCTGACCGGCATTTTCAAAGACCGCGTAGGGGGCACTTCTTGCGGCCTTCTCGATATCGGAATCTTCAAAGATAATGTTGGCGCTTTTGCCACCGAGTTCTAGAGTTACGCGTTTGATTTGATCGGCGGCACCGCGCATGATGTGTTTTCCAACTGCCGTGGAACCAGTGAAAACAATTTTCCCTACTTTTTCGTTGGTGACTAGGCGATCTCCAACAACAGTTCCTTTTCCGTTAAGCACCTGAAATAAGTTCTCTGGTAATCCTGCTTCTAGTGCTAGCTCGGCTAAGCGGATTGAAGTAAGTGGTGTCCACTCAGCAGGCTTTAGAACCACGGCATTACCCGCCGCAAGAGCTGGTGCCATCCCCCAGCCTGCGATGGGCATTGGATAGTTCCAAGGGGTAATCATTCCCACAACGCCTATTGGCTCATGGAATGTAACTGCAATCCCCCCTGCGACCGGGATTTGTTTACCAATGAGCCTCTCAGGGGCTCCGGCGTAATAATGCAAAACGTCTCGAACGTTATTGGCCTCGTACCGTGCTTGGTCGATTGGGTGCCCAGAATTTCTAACCTCTAGCTGGGCTAGGTTTTCGTTGTCGGCATCAACTGCCAGAGCAAATCTCCTGAGCAACGTTGCACGATCGCTTGGCGCAAGAGCCGCCCACTTCTCCTGAGCTTTTACCGCTTTATTTATCGCTTCGTCCGTTTGGCCAACATCGAGGTGCTCAATGGTTTCCATTGACTCTTCGGTTGATGGGTTTATTAGCGTGTAACTCAAGCTCTATTTATCTCCAGAAATGATCAACTTGGCACGATGTATGGCGCGCACCAGTTCTGGCTGGCGAATTCCTAGCGCTTGTGAGACATCTGAATAAGTTCTCTTATCCACCAAAATTGCCGTTGCCGCTTCAACCAATTCATGCGGTAAGGAGTCACATTTTTTCTTTAGGTCCGCTTTACTGAGACTGGCAATGAGGCTTTCGTTAGCGCTCTCTTCGAAGGTCACATCGATATCGAAGTCTTGATCCATGATGATCGCCTTTTTTTCCAGGGGGAGGTGGCCAAGGATATTCCTTGGCCACCTAACCCAATGAGTGCTTTCCTAAGAAGCGAAGTCCCGAACTAGGGCATCGTTCTTGTTTTTTCTGGTTCCTGCAACAACATACCCAACGATCATCGCTAGGAATGGAAGCAGTACAAAGAACCAACCAAGGCCAGAGAGAGCCCAGGCTGATTCAGGTAGCGATGGGTCTACCCCATCAGCAGATGTTCCGGCTAGCAAGTTGAACCTAGACATTAGTAGGTACAAACCAGCAAGCATCAAAACAACTGATGCGGCAGGAGCAATCTTTGAATTCCAAAGAGTTCCTCCGCCTGCTTTATTGAAGTAAGCAATTACAGCAATCGAGACCAATACCTCAACCGCAACAACTGCAATAACGGCGATACCGCTCATCCAGCTGAACAAGTTAAGGAATGGGTCTAGTCCTGCAGCTGCAAAGAGCACAATTACCGCACCCGCAATTATGGAGGTTAGAAGTGCACCGTTTTGTGGAGCACCAACCTTGTTTGTCTCGCCCAGCATAGAAGGCATAACGCCACCTCTACCCATGGCAAAGAAGTAACGAGCTGCCGCGTTCTGGAATGCAAGCAATCCAGCAAACAGGCTCGTCACAACCAACAGGGCCATGATTGTCACGATCTCTGGCGAGACATATTCTGCCGCGAGGCTGAATAGGACTGCGGCTGGATCCGCTAGGACAGATGAGCGCTCAACAACCTGATCTATCAACTGGCTGCTTCCCATACCAACCACCATTGCAAATGAAACTACTGCGAATAGTGCTGCAATGATTCCAATAGCCCAATAGGTTGCTCTTGGAACGTCACGCTTTGGATCTTTAGATTCCTCACCGTAAATTGCTGTTGCTTCGAAACCGATAAAGGATGCAAAAGCGAACGCTAGTGCGATTCCCGCGGTTCCTGCAAAACCACCAGCAAACACCAGCGCTGGGTTAAACGAAGCGTTGATATCCATTGGTTCTGGTCCACCGTTTACCAAAATTGCAACCGCAGTGATGATTAGTGCAAGTAGCTCGACGCTCAGAAGAACACCTAGGACTTTTGCTCCAATATCAACACTTAGTAGCGAAAGTAGCGTTACGACAACCCAAGCGATAAGTGCCCATGCCCACCAGGGGAGGCTGAGGCCAAATCCGGCTGCAGTGAGTGAAATCACCAAACCAAAGAAGCCATAAATAGCTAATTGAATTGTGACGTACCCAATAATCGATGCATAGGCAGATGCAACTCCGGCTTTAGGCCCGAGTCCTTTTCCAACAAAAGCAAAAAATGCTCCAGCATTAGTTACCTTGCTGCTCATAGCTGCATAACCGACTGAGAAGACTAAAAGTGTTAGTCCTACTGCTAGATAGGCACCCGGTGTTGCAGCGCCGTTTCCTAGAAGCATCGCTACTGGCACAGCACCGGTCATACCGACCAGTGGAGCGCTAGCTGCGACTACAAAAAAAACGATGCCAACGACACCGAGTCGCCCCTTGCTGAGGGACTTGTTTGATCCTTTGGCCATTTGTTATGGCCCCCTTCCTCATTGAATGGTGAATCGTTCGTATCAAAACGATATGACTAATCTTGCCCTAATCGGGACTTTGGTCAAGTTCTAAGTCCTACAAATTTTGTCGAAAAATTGTAAAAATGGCTCGTTTGTGCCCGAATGACTCTGTACCCTAGTGTCCATGAGTGAACTAAAAGGTTTTCTAGCACCCAAAACCCCAAGTGGAAAAAGTGCCATTATTCCCGAGATGCCTTGGCTGTACTCGGGCACCCTACTTACCGTCGAGTACCTAACCGACCCGAAAAATGTTGCCGCTCTTCTTCCAGAAGGCGTCGAGATAGCAGACGAGCAACCCGGTGCAGTTGCAATCATTTGGGCTGATTGGCAGTCCTGTTCAACTTCAAAGGCTGAACTGTTAGATCCAGTGCGATCACAGTATCTAGAAACTTTTGTTGTAATTCGTTGCAAGTACCAGGAGGTTACTTATTCTCGTTGTGTTGCAATCTGGGTCACGAAAGACTTTGCGATTGCCAGAGGTTGGTTCCAGGGTTACCCTAAAAAACTTGGAAACATCGCTGTCACTAGAGTTTTCAATAACGGCAAGGCAACACCAAGACTCGAGCCTGGCGCAAAACTTGGAGCTAGCGTTGCTGCCTACGACCACAGACTAGCGAGCGCGATTGTTACTTTGAGACAGGAGTCTGACAGCAACGGTTTTGTCAACGGTCACAAGATGCTTCATAGCCGCTGGATGCCGTCAATTACTCCTGGAAAAGGAAACTCTTTGGATCAACTAGTTTCTCTTGGTTCAAGCGATGCTGAGATTGGTGTCACCTGGAGCGGCGATGCTGAACTAGTTCTTGGTGATTCTGAATGGGATGAACTAGGTTCAATTCTTCCAGTTCAGAAAATCCTTGGTGGTTACTACCGCGAACTTGGAGTCACTTTCGCAGGCGGAAACTTAGTAGCAGACTTTTCTGATCCAACCGTATAAAGCTTTTGCTTTAGAAATCAGACATGTACTCTTTGACTTCCCAATCGGTAGTCTCTCGGGTGTTTGGGTCTGATACGGCCTCTTTATAGCGACGAACTTCGTCTCGCTTTAGAACATCAAACACTTCGACAATTGGCCCTTGAAGTATGTCTCTTAGGACAGTATCTTTCTGCAAAGCATCAAGCGCTTCTTCCAGGCTCATCGGAAGAACTGGTGCTGACTCGTTATCGTAAGACATACCTACAACTGGCTCAGGTGCTTCTAGCTTGTTCAGAATTCCATCAAGACCAGCAGCCAGAATTGCAGCTGTCATCAAATAGGGATTTGCGGCACCATCGGCAACTCTTACTTCAAGCCTGGTTCCAGATCCTCGCTCAGGCGGGATTCGAATCAATGCTGAACGGTTGTCGAGTCCCCAGTTGGCCCGATAGGGAGCCAATGTGTCTGGACCCAGGCGCTTGAACGCATTGATTGTTGGGTTGCAAATTGCAGTCAGGGCGTGAGCGTGTTTTAAGATACCCGCAATCATGTTCTTGCCAACAGCGCTCAAGTGCTCACCGCCATCGTGCATGACGTTCTTGCCCTTTAGGTCTTCGACTGAGAAGTGCAGGTGGAATCCGCTGCCACCTTCATCGCTCCAAGGCTTACCGCAGAAGGTCGCATGCTGACCGGCTCGAGCAACGACTTCTTTGATTGTGGTCTTCATCAGAAGTGTTCTATCTGCTGCGTCAAGAGCTGGGCCGTGCCAGAAGTTAATTTCATATTGGCTTGGACTGAATTCGTGATTACCAGCAAAGATTCCGATGTTCATCTGGTCAAGCATTCTCAGCAGGTGCAGGAAGGTCCCCTTAGGATCAGTCACAGAACCTGTGGTGTAAGCCTGACCTGTTCGCTCAATAGCTCTTTTGTATTTGCCGTTTTCATCCTTCTCCGCGATGTAGAACTCCAGTTCCGGACCGACGATGGGGTTGAGCCCGAGATCTTTATATTTCTGGACCATGAGTTCGAGGATGTTTCTCGGTGACAAAAGGTTCTTTGATCCGTCCGGATTATTTGCTCCCGCGACCACATAAGCCACGCCTGGTTCCCAAGGAAGCTCTCGCCAAGATTCTGGAACAATCTGAGAAATGAAGTCTTGCAGTCCGTCAGTAATTATGTTTTGCGCATCTAAAACATCACCACCTGTTGTGGTAACCCAGATACCCTGACAGAAAGCTGGGCCACCGTGGGAAATCTGGTCCAGTTGGGAAACCAATATGTCCTTGGCTCGGACTAATCCGATGATGTCCAGGTACACAACCCTCAGTACATCGATGTTGGCGACTTTGAGTTCTTTCTGAAGCTGCTCCAGTGACTTACTCATTTGATACTCCTTTGTGGCAATGACTATTTGATTGAATCGTTAGGTATCTAATGAGATACTAGAGCCATCCAGCATAAAGTCGGAAGCATTTAATTCAACGTTATTTTTGGGAGTCTGATTTTGAAGGCGCTATTCATTCAGCACGATCACGTCAGCCCTATTGGACCTGTTGGTGAGAGACTGGCCCAACATGGCTTTGAGATAGAGACTCAGCTTGTAGTGCCTGAGGACAGCTTTGAAAACCCCAACGTTGCCTTCGAGTTTCCAGACATAGATAATTACGACCTGATAATTCCCCTTGGGGCGCCCTGGGGCGCTTGGGATGACGCCTGTATTGGTAACTGGCTGCAACCAGAGTTGGCGTGGATCAAAAATGCCGTTGAGTCGAACAAGCCTGTTCTAGGGATTTGCTTTGGTGGACAGCTGGTTGCAAGAGCACTTGGCGGCTCCGTTACTAGGGCACCTAAGCCAGAAATCGGCTGGACCTACATTTGGTCTGAAGAACCCGGGCTTGTTTCAAACGGTCCATGGTTCCAATTTCACTACGACCAATGGTTGCTGCCAGCCGGCGTCAAAGAAATTGCACGCAACCCTGTTTCCTCACAAGCTTTTGTTGTGAATAAAACTTTAGGCGTCCAATTTCACCCGGAACTCGATTCCGCTGGCCTAAAAGGTTGGCTTGACTGGGGTGGAGCAAAAAAAGTCGAAGAGGATGGCCAAGACCCAAGTGTCATGATGAGGCAGACAATCGCCGAAAACGAGGCTGCTAAACAAAGGACATTTGAATTAGTTGATAACTTTCTTTCGAAAGTTGCCAAGCTTATCTGAGATGTACCCTGACCGGCATTCTCTTTA
This sequence comes from Rhodoluna sp., assembly GCA_044345455.1. Lineage (GTDB taxonomy): Bacteria > Actinomycetota > Actinomycetes > Actinomycetales > Microbacteriaceae > Rhodoluna. The sequence continues at coordinate 17,183 of JBIJBA010000001.1, read as the reverse complement.
TCCCGTGCACAAAGTTTGATCTCAGGTAATCAATTTCTCCAGTTAACTCCACGCGGTCAATTCTGGAAATTAGGTCCTCAAACATAATCCGCATTTCGATTCGTGCCAGAGCATTGCCAAGGCACATGTGAGGTCCGCCGCGACCAAAGGTCATGTGCTCATTTGGGTTTCTGGTGACATCCATCTTGTTAGGGTCAGAGAATATCTCTGAGTCTCTGTTTCCCGATGCAAACCAAGGTAGTACCTTCTGGCCCTCCTTGATTTTCACACCGTTGATCTCAACATCCTTGGTGGTTGTCCTGCGGAAGTGATAAACCGGTGACGCAAACCTGAGGAATTCTTCGACTGCCCAAGGAATCAATTCTGGTTTCTCCTGAAGTAATGCAAGCTGATCTGGATTCTTTATCAGATTGTTCATTGTGTGAGAAATCGTGTGGCGAGTGGTTTCGTTTCCAGCAACAACCAAGAGTAAGAAGTTTGTGTTGAAGTCTCGTTCAGACATTGGAATGCCATCTGATGGAACTCCATCTGCCAAAACTGAAACCAGATCTTTTCGACCCTTGCCTCTACGCTCAGCGGCTAGCGCCTGGCCGTATGCGAAAACCTCTAGTGCGGCAGGTGACCTAAATGGAACGAGTCGATACTTTTCCGACTCTGGATCCTCCATTAATACGTCTGCGTGCTCAGGGTCGGTGTTACCAATCATTCGGTTTCCCCAGTCAATTAGTTGACCAGTGTCTTCATCCGGAACGTCTAGTATTCGAGCCAGGACTCGGATTGGGAAGTCTGCGCTGACATCTTCCACGAAATCAAATTCGCCTTTGGCAAATGCATTATCGAGTGTTGTTGCAGTTAGTCCCCTTAGAAATGACTCGTACTTACTTACCGCTTGTGGAGTGAATTCACCTTGGAGCATTCTTCTTAGAGCACGGTGGCGAAGTCCATCGGTTTCAAGAAGTGATCGTCGAGCTTGTTCTTGTTCAGCGTCAACTTCTTCAAGGTTTGTGAATCGCTCTGAAGTAAATGTTTCGGAGTCACGCAAAACTTTGACAATGTCGTTGTATCGCATGATTGACCAAAACCCATGGTTGGGAGCAGCCTCTTCAGAAAAGTGTGGCTTTCCGGTAGCCCTCACATCAGCAAACGCATCCCATGGGGCACCTTTGGAGAAAAGATCAAGGTCGGCAAAGTTATAACTCATCGTTGAGCTCACTCTCAGTAGAGATTGTTTGGACGCTAATAATCTACACATTGCGCTGAGCTTTTGAAACAAATTACCCAAAAGTAACGAGCAAAACTTTCTCTTGCTCGGCTATTGTCGTAGCTAGATAGGTAATAACGATGCGGAGAATTTGATGTCTGGAGCTCACACCCTCAATGAGACGGAGCGGCAGGTCGAAAACAAGCTCTCGGGCATGACCTTGGACTTTGACTCCATGGCTGCAGTAAGTAACATCTTCCGCGCTGCCAATGCCACTAGGAACTACTTGGAGAGGACTGTACTTGCTCCTCATGGGCTTTCCTGGACTGGCTTTGTTGTGCTTTGGGTGTCATGGATTTGGGAGCCCATAGAAACAAGGGTTATCGCTCAAGAAGGTGGCTTTTCGAAGGCTACCCTTACGGGTGTATTGCAAACCCTTGAAGGCAAGGGTTACCTCAAGAGAGACCCTGGTTCTGGGGATAAACGATTGGTGATTGTTACCTTGACCCCAAAGGGTAGAAATCTCATGAAGAAGCTTTTTCCCGATTTCAACGCCCACGAGCAGAAGGTTCTGAGTGGGTTTAACAAGGCTGAAAAAAGGGAATTGACGATAGCGCTCAGGAAAATAACTTCCTTTACCGAGTCCCAGGACTAGAGTCACCGGATCGTTACAAATTGCTGTTGGCCTAAGGGCTGCGGGTAGTTTATTGTATTGTTAGTATCCGAACGAATTGCAAAGGGGCAATTGTGACTGAAACTGTTCAGCTGGCGGGCCTTACGGTAGACACCCGTCACTTCATCGGTGGCAAGCGAATAGCTTCTTCCGATACGCTGGATGATTTTTCTCCAATCGATGGCACTTTGCTTGCAAAGATTTCTAGAGGTGGGCAGCACGAGGCTGACTTAGCGGTAGTGGCAGCTCGAGGTGCTTTCCCCGAGTGGTCAAAAATGGGACCTAAAAAGCGCGGTGAACTACTACACCGATTAGCTGATTTGGTGGAAGAAAATCTTGAGCCACTAGCGAATCTTGAAACTCTAGACAACGGATCATTGCTTAGATCTCACATTCGTGGGGTTATGCCAAGAGTTGCTCTAAACCTTCGATTCTTTGCCGACTGGGCAATCAATGATCTGCATCATGACAGTTGGGAAACTCGGGGACATACTAACAACATTTCCTGGGACCCCTCCGGTGTTGCGGTGTTGATCACACCCTGGAATGCACCGCTTATGCTTGCAACCTGGAAAATTGGTCCTGCATTAGCTGCTGGAGACACAGTTGTTCTAAAGCCAGCGGAGTGGACACCACTGTCTGCTTCATTCTTCGCAGACCTAACAGTAAAAGCTGGTTTTCCAGCTGGGGTGTTCAATGTAGTGCAAGGTCTTGGAGCTGAGGTAGGTAACGCACTGGTTTCCCACCCAGGTATCTCAAGAATCTCATTTACTGGCTCTGTTCCCACTGCCAAAAAGATTGCACACGCAGCCGCGGATAACCTAACACCTGTTTCTTTCGAGCTTGGGGGTAAGTCACCAACAATTGTGATGCATGATGCAGATCTTGATCTTGCCGCGACGCTAGCGATCGAGCAATACGATAATGCAGGCCAGGTGTGTCTGTCTGGAACCAGATTGCTGGTGCATGAATCGGTGGCCGAGGAGTTCTCTAAGAAATTTCAGGAAAAAGCCTCAGCTCTCAAACAAGGTGACCCCAGAGACCCTGCTACCGACATCGGACCCCAAATCCACCCTGTTCATTTTGAAAGAATCAAGGGGTTCGTAGACCGCGCCAAGAAGGAAGGGCTCAAGGTCGTTATGGGTGGGGAGCCAAACAGTGAATTAGGTGGGTTGTTTTTCCGACCAACACTGATTTCTAACCCTCCACTAGGCTCTGAAATCGTGACTTCCGAAATATTTGGACCAGTCCTCACGATGCAGACTTTCAAAACAGACGAGCAGTTGATTGAGATGGCAAACAACACCGAATTTGGCTTGGCCGCTGTTATCGTTTCCGGTAATCGTGAGCACGCAAAACGAATTGCTGATGAGGTTGTTGCTGGGACCATTTGGGTGAACTGCTTCTTTGTTCGAGACCTAAAAGCTCCTTTCGGTGGCTCCAAGAAATCCGGAATCGGCCGCGAGGGTGGCAATTGGTCCTTTGATTTTTATGCAGATGTAAAAAACACAGTAATTTCACCTAATGGATGGAAGGAATAAGAAATGGGAAAAGTAGTTGGGGCTGCAATTTTGGCTCACGTACCAACGATCATGCTGCCCGAAAAAGTTCGCTATGACCTAAATGATGGCAATGAGATTAGCTTGGTGCCAGGTCTAAAGAAGTTTCGCAAAGAAGTAATGGAGACTTTGGATTACGACACAGTAGTTGTACTCGACAGTCACTGGGCTACCACTGTTGAATTTGTCATAACTGCTCAAGCGGAACGCTCTGGACTGTTCACCTCCGAGGAACTACCTCGAGGTATGTCTCAGGTTCCTTATGCATTCAAAGGTGACCCAGAACTGGCCATGGCGGCTGCGAAATACGATGAAAAGAACGGAACCTGGATTACACCAATTAGTGATCCGCATCTTCCAATTTTTTACGCAACCGTAAACCTGTGGCACTACCTGGGTCGCGGACTCGACAAGAAGTGGGTTTCTATTTCTGTATGCCAGACCGCAACAGCTGAGGATTTCCTGCGTGCCGGTCGGGCACTTGGGGAAGCAATTCGCGACACCGATCGCAAGGTTTTGCTGCTAGCTTCCGGTGCGCTTTCCCACACTTTCTACAAACTTCGTGAGCTTCGTAAGCACGAATCATCCGACCCTAGCCACATCTATTCGGAAGGTGCGCGTCTTGCCGATCTTGAGCGCATTGAATGGATGAAGCAGGGTGACCATGCTCGAATCTTGGATACCATGGATGATTTCAAAAAGTTCAAGCCTGAGGCAAACTTCAGCCATTGGTTGACTATGGCTGGCGCAACCGGTGAGGGCGATAACACCGCTAAGGGCGTTATGTACTCCGAATACGAAAACTCCATTGGCACAGGACAGGTTCACGTTTACTTCCCTGAGCCTGAAGGCGGCTTCCCAAGACCTAAGGACCTGGTTCTATCCCGTGACTGAATTTAGAAGGATTCTGCTCGAGGGTGCAGCCGTTCAAGTTATTCGCGAAGGCGAGGAGCTTGTGGTTGCCGATGGCCGCAGAGTGAAGATCGCTGAAGCGATTCACTTGGCGCCTTCTGAGCCAACCAAAATTCTTGCGGTGCACCTAAATTACCGGTCTCGAAGTGACGAGTTCATGACCAAGCTGCCGGATGCTCCGACTTACTTCCATAAGCCAATCACCGCCTTGAATTCCCATAACGGACACGTCGTAAGACCTGAGCGCTGTAACTGGCTGAACTATGAAGGCGAGATAGTTATCATTATTGGAAAGACTTGCAAGAACATTTCTCCCGACGAGGCATCCGAGTACATAGCTGGTTACTCTGTTGGCAATGATTACGGCCTTCATGACTTTAGAGACACTGATGCCGGCTCAATGCTCCGAGTCAAGGGAGCAGACACTCTTGCGCCAGTTGGCCCTGGTATGGTCACCGACTGGGATTTCCGTAACAAATACATTCGAACCTATGTAAATGGTGAACTAAAGCAAGAAGACAACACCAAGAACATGGAATGGGATATGAACTATCTCGTTGCCGATCTTGCCAGAACAATTACTTTGGTGCCGGGGGACATGATCTTCACAGGGACACCAGCAAACTCTCGCCCAGTAAAGCCAGGCGATGTCGTTGACGTCGAAGTCGAAGGACTTGGTCGACTCAGCAACCTAATTGTTCATGGCCCTGCACCGATTCGATCAGATGTTGGCGCTCAGCCAACGGAAAGCGAAGAAGTGGTCTCCACGGCTCTAGGCGGGGACTGGGAGTTCAGAGGGATACGCACACCATCAAAAGACCTTTACCCTTCAAGAATCGAGGAGAAAAAATGATCAAGGTTGAAGTTGACATGACTAAGTGCCAGCACTATGGACAGTGCGTTTTTGAGGCTCCTAAGGTTTTCAAGCTCAACGAAGAAGACAAACTGGAGTATGTCGGCGAGGTAGAAGATTCCGAGCTTGACAACGTGGAAGCGGCTGTAGACATTTGCCCTATGCAGGCTATTCGCATAGTTTCGTAAATTGGGCGAGCCTGTAGTTATTGTCGGTGCATCTTTAGCTGGTCTGAGATGCGCTGAGGCTCTAAGGCGAAATAAATATCTAGGGCCAATAAAGATTATTGGTGACGAGCCTCATCTTCCCTATAACCGCCCGCCACTTTCTAAAGATTTGCTATCTACTGATTCGGGCATTGATGAGGTTTTGTTCCCCCTTAAAGATTCGATTTCGGATGTTGAATGGGTGCTAAATACTGCCGCTTCAAGTGTGGATACTAAGGCCCAAGTTGTAACCGATCTTTCTGGCACAAAACATCCCTACTCCTATTTGGTAATTGCTACAGGCCTTAGACCGAAACCGTTGCCGGTTGACTCAAATGGTATTTCGGGAATTCACGTTCTAAGAACAATTGATGATGCAATAAGCCTTCGAGGAGTTCTAACCGAAGGTGCGAGAGTTCTAATTCTGGGTGCGGGATTCATCGGATGTGAGGTTGCTGCCACGGCAATAAAGAAGGGGTGCGAGGTAAGAGTAGTTTCGCGCCACCGCGAACCAATTGAGCACGCTCTCGGAAAAACACTTTCAGCTGAGATAAAAAAGCGACACATCGAAAAAGGCGTGGAGTTCGTCAGCGGAGCGTCCGTGTTTGGGCTTATAGGTGATGGGGTCTTGGAGAGAGTAATTCTAGATTCCGGTGTAATTTATGACACTGATGTATTGGTTGTGGCTATTGGATCAATTGCCAATACTGAATGGCTTATCGATTCAGGGATCGATATAGATGATGGTGTTTTGGTGGACTCTGCAATGCGAGCTATCGAAGAATCAGGGAACGCTTTACAAAATGTTTTTGCTATTGGCGACGTTGCAAGATACCCGAATTCACTATTTGATGAGATCCCTAGGCGTGTCGAACACTGGAACCTACCAAGCGAAACCGCAAAGCGCGCAGCCGAGGTGATTGTGGCATCTCAAGAAGGTGACAACGCCAAAGAAGTTATTGCCAAACCCTTTGGGCCGCTCCCGTCATTTTGGTCGGATCAGTATGAGATGAACATCTTGTCTTTTGGCATGACGTATCTTGCCGATGAGAGCAAGCTTGTATCGGGAGAGATTTCCGGTGAATGTGTATTTGAGTACTATCGCGAAGGCGAGTTGGTTGGGGTTTGTGGAATAGGTATGAGGCCTTTAATCCAAAGCTATAGAACTAAATTTGAAATCTAGCTACGAACTCCCCTAATTGGTGGGTTGTGAAAAGTAGCTCCAAAGACTTTCTGAGAAGCACCAATTCGATCTAGGTAAGGTGTGATTCCACCAAGGTGGAATGGCCAGGCGGCACCCATGATCATGCACAAATCAATATCCTCGGCGCTGGAAACTACCTTCTCGTCAAGCATGAGCTTGATTTCTTTGGTGAGTCCAACAATTAGGTCATCAAAAACCTGGTTCTTAGTTCTTGTTCTGGTGCGACCAGAAACAATCTTGATTGCCTCTGGGTCGTAGCCAGTCTTGTTGCCCTTAGAGTCCTTAGTTCTGATTCGGCCCAATTTAGCTAGCTGGTGCAGCGAATCGGTCTTGTAGAAGCGATCTGGCGCAAAGCCATACATCGAATCCAGAACATGGGCTCCAACCTGCAGCCCAACTAGCTCAAGTAGATCAAACGGGTTCATCGGCAAACCAAGCGGAGCGATAGCGTCTGCCACCTCTTCAAATGGAATGCCCTCGTCAACTGCCTTCATGGCCTCACCAAGTAAATACCCAAGCAACCTGTTCACAACAAATCCTGTGCTGTCAGAGGTGATCACGGCAGTTTTCTTCAGATCCTTTGCAACCCGCATCGCGGTTGCTACCGAGACATCGTTGCTCTTGGCGGCTTTTACTACTTCAACAAGTGGCATAACGGCTACCGGGTTGAAGAAGTGAAAACCAACTAGACGCTCAGGGTTCTTAAGCACTTTCCCGATTTCATCAACCGACAAAGAAGATGTGTTGGTCGCCAAGATTGCATCTGGTCTAACCACGGCTTCAACGCGAGTAAAGACATCGTGTTTGACCTTTAGCTCTTCAAATACTGCTTCGATGACCCAGTCGCAGTTTGCGAAGTCATTCAAATCAAGCGTTCCACTTAGATTTGCGCTGTAACGGTTGCGGTCATCAACTGACAGGCGCCCTTTTTCAACGAGCTTGTCTAGCTCTGCTCGGCAGTAAGCCAGACCTTTGTCAACGCGGTCCTGTGACACATCGGTGATTATTACCGGTACCTGCAATCGTCTCAGGAATAGAAGTGCAAACTGGCTGGCCATTAGACCAGCACCAACGACACCAACTTTCTGAACTTTGATTGCCAGTTTTGGATCCGGAGCACCCTGTGGGTTTTTGGCGTGCTTTTGAACCAAGTTAAAAGCATAGATACTGGCCCGGAACTGATCAGAAGCAATTAGCTTTTCTAGCTCTTCGTCTTCACGCTTGAAGCCCTGCTCCTTGGAGCTGAACTTGGCTTCACCTAGAAGATCGAGGGCAGCGTAAGGTGCAAGAGGAACAGAGCCAATGTTTTGCTTCACCATTTTTCTAGCGATTGAAACCGCGGGTCCCCAGATAACTAAGCGTTCAAAAAGACCTGGTTTGTTTGGGCGAGATACTTTCTTGCCTGAAAGAACTTTGTCAGCCCAAACAACCGAATCTTCGATGAATCTCTGAGGTTCAAACATCACGTCCGCAATTCCGAGCTTGAGGGCATCTTGAGGGCTTAGCATGCGATTTTGCTTTAGTGGATTCTCAATAACAACTTTGAGTGCGTTTCTAATGCCAATCAGGTTTGGAAGTAAATAAGCCCCGCCCCAACCAGGAAGCAATCCAAGAAATACTTCTGGCAGTGCAATGGCAGGAGCTGCAGAGTTTACGGTTCGGTAGTTAGCGTTGAGCGCAATCTCTAGTCCACCACCAAGAGCCAAACCGTTGATAAACACAAAAGTTGGAACTGGGAAACTTCCTAGTTTGCCAAGTGCAAAGTGGCCCAGTTCAACTACGAGTCTTCCGGCGCGAGTTGATGGGATTGAACCCACTTTGGAAAGGTCTGCCCCTGCCGCTAAGAAATATGGCTTGCCTGTTACAGCCAAACCATGTATCTCACCTTTTTTGGCGCGCTGCTCTTGAGCCTCGAGGGCCTCAGAAAATTCCTTTAGAGTCAGCGGGCCAAGAGTTGATGGTCTGGTGTGGTCTTTGTTGTTATCGAGAGTGATAAGGGCAAGGACTTTTCCGGAGGGAAGCTTTACATCCTGAACATACGAATGAGTGATTACCTCATCGGTATTTGACCACAGCTCAGAGAAGTGATCAAGTTTCATTAGCTATTCTTTCCGTCGTAATTCTCGTTTTCCCAGATGACGGTTCCACCCATACCAAGACCGATGCACATGGTAGTGATTCCATAACGAACATCTGGTCGCATCTCAAACTGACGGGACAGTTGGTTCATTAGTCGAACACCACTTGATGCCAATGGGTGACCAAAAGCAATTGCTCCACCCCAAGCGTTTACTCTTGCGTCATCATCTGCAATCTTGAAGTGCTCCAAGAACGAAAGAACCTGAACCGCAAATGCCTCGTTGATTTCAAATAGTCCAATGTCGGAGATAGATAGTCCAGCTTTTTTCAAAGCCTTCTCGGTTGCAGGAATTGGTCCGATTCCCATGATCTCTGGCTCAACACCTGCGAAAGCAAATGTCACCATCTTCATGCGTGGCTTCAGTCCATACTGCTTGACTGCCTGGTCGCCAGCCAAAAGCGAAATGGTGGCGCCGTCAGTCAATGGAGATGCGTTACCGGCAGTTACCCTACCGCTAGGGCGGAAAGGGGTCTTTAATTCTTTCATGCCCTCAACTGTTGAATCTGGGCGAAGTAATTCGTCCCTATCGACTACGCGCAATCCTTCAGGTGTGGTTGCAGAAACAGGTACCAGGTCTTGCTGGATGTAATTCTTTTCGTAGGCTGCTGCAGCGCGCTTCTGGCTCTGCACAGCGTATGCGTCCGCGCGCTCTTTGGTTAGAACCGGGAAGCGATCGTGAATCTTCTCTGCGGTGTTACCCATGTTTAGGGCGTCTGGGTTCACTAGTTTTTCCGCAACAAAGCGTGGGTTTGGATCAGCATCGAAGCCCATAGGGTGTCTACCCATGTGCTCAACGCCTCCTGCAAGAACTAGGTCGTAGGCGCCAATGCCAATAGCGGAGCCGGTCATCGTGACAGCAGTCATTGCCCCAGCACACATCCGGTCTACGGCAAAGCCAGGAACTGTGTTTGGTAATCCTGCCAAAATGGCCGCCGTGCGGCCAATGGTTAGACCCTGGTCGCCAACCTGGGTGGTGGCAGCGATAGCAACATCATCGATTGCATCTTTAGGTACCGATTGATTTCTATCTAGCAAACCAATCATGGCCTTCACCACTAGATCATCAGCGCGAGTGTTCCAGTAAACACCTTTTTCTCCGGCCTTACCGAATGGTGTTCGGACTCCATCAACGAAGTAGGTGTTCTGCATTATTTGGTCGCTTCCTTCTTTAGTGATTCGCGTCTTCTAGCTTCCGCTCCAAAGGCCAGGTCACTCCTTATTAGACCCTCAGTTAAGCCGAAGCAGTCAACTAAGTCTAAGGAGTGTGGCTTTAGCCTTCCAAGTAATCTGCCATCGATGTAGTCGGTTATTGCCTCAGCGCGGTGAGAGCTCAATCTTCCGTTGATCATGTACCAAGAAAGGTTCTCTTCCAACAGCGTAAAACCAAATAGGTCACGTAGCCAAGTCAAAACCTTCTTGGTTTGAGGGTCCTGAATCTTGTTTAGGGCAGAAGTGAATGCTTCCCACTGAATTAGTTCACCGTGAGCCTTAGCGGCCATGATCAAATCATTTTGGTGACGGTTAAACAACCGCTCTGATTCAATAGGGTCCTTCTTTCCAGAGTGACGTAGTTCATTGGCAAGCTTTGCAATCATCGTGTGGACGCGATCGGTAAGAAGTTGATGCTGGTGCTCTTCCTCGCGAACAAAGCCAATTGATCTAGCAGTTGAACCAAAGTCGGTGAACTTCTGAGCAATTCCGCGAAGACCACCGCGGTTGATTGCAACTTCACCGACTTGCTCAACAACATACTGAGCTAATGTTCCAAAATCAGGTAAAGCGAATGCCTTGGAGTAGTCACTTAAAAGTCTCTTGGCAACAAGCTGCAGAAGCACGTTGTTGTCACCTTCAAAGGTTGCATAGACATCTAGATCTGCTCGCAAACCAACCATGCGGTGCTCAGCCATGAAACCTTGACCTCCGGTTGCCTCGCGGCACACCTGAATGATGTCCAGCGCATTCCAGGTTGAAAGAGCCTTAGAGGCTGCAGCAACAGTTTCTAGATCCTGTCTGGTGGAATCTGTTTCGTTACGACCGCTAAAGACTTCATCGAACTGTTCTAGAAGTTCCAGATGTGCAAATGCTTGGGCGTAAGTTCTAGCAAGCGCTGGAAGCAATCTTCTTTGGTGGCGACCGTAGTCCATCAAAACATGCTCTGATCCATCCTGAGATGGGAACTGAGTTCTTTCGTGGGCATAACGAATAGCAATTGTTAACGCAACCTTCTGAGCGTTTGTAACACCGCCAGTGATTGAAACTCTTCCCTGAACTAGCGTTCCGAGCATCGTGAAGAATCTTCTACCCTTGGATTCAATTGGAGAGCTGTATGTTCCATCCTCTGCAACATTGCCGTAGCGGTTCAGTAACCATTTTCTAGGAATTCGAACGTTTGTGAAGTGTAGTCTTCCGTTATCAACGCCGTTTAGACCGCCTTTTACTCCATCGTCGTCACCGCCAACACCTGCTAAGAAATTTCCACTGTTGTCTCGAATAGGAACATAGAAAGCGTGAACACCGTGGTTTTCACCTTTGGAAATCAGCTGCGCAAAAACAACAGCTGCCTTAGCGTGAATTGCAGCGTTACCGATGTAATCCTTCCAAGCGTGACGAGATGGAGTGTGAATTACAAACTCCTGTGTTGCCTCGTCATAGGTTGCGGTCGTCCCGATGTTTGCAACATCGGAACCGTGACCGGTTTCGGTCATTGCAAATGAGCCTGGGGTTTCTAAAGTGACTACCGAAGGAAGTAGTTCTGCGTGGTGAGAATCTGTGCCGAGATATAGAATCGCGGCGCCAAAGAGTCCCCACTGGACTCCGTATTTGATCTGCAGTGAAGGGTCAGCAAGAATTAGTTCCTCGAATACCGTTAGTGACCCACCTGGATCAGCGGTTCCACCTGCGATAGCGGGAAAGCCATAAGCGGTGGAACCGTTTTCCACCAAGATCTTTAGTTGACCGAAGACGCGCTCACGATGTTCGTGGTGAGTAAGTCCTGGGATTTGCCACATTTCGGGCTGCTCGCAAATTCGGCGGGTGTGTAGACGAATGTCTTTCCACTTCCCCAACAGCATGTCCCCGACAAGGGTGGTGTCTATCTTTGGCAATATTTCGCTTTGCATCGCACACTCCTTCGTGTTGCTTTGATTGTAAGCACCACGGAAATCATTGAATTTGCGGGTCTTGAAAGTCTGTAATTAGCTACAACCCCAGTAAATCCAAGGATTGCTTCTTTGTATGAATCATACAAAAAACTAGGTGTTTTTTTGGAAGGTCAATTTCCTTCAAAAGTAACTGGCGACCTAGAAAGATAGGCCTCCATCGCGCGCCTAGCGTCTTTAGATGCCGCCAACCTGGCAAGGCGTTTCCCAATAAAGGCATCTTCAGCGCTTTCATCTAAGAGCGCCGATCTAGCGGAAGCCAAAGTTGCCTGCACGGCAAGCGGTGCTTGGGCAGCAATCTTTTCTGCGATCTCGAATGCACGATCTTTTTCGGCTCCAACTGGAACAACTTCATTCACAATTCCAAGACGCAAAGCAGTTGCTGCATCAAAAGAGTCTCCGGTGAGTAGGTATCTCATTGCGTTTGCCCAACCAGCAGTTCTTGGCATTCTTTTTGTGGCTCCACCAAAAGGCAAAATTCCGCGTGCGACTTCTAGTTGGGCAAACTTTGCGTTCTCAGAAGCAATTATAACTTCACTGTTTAGTGCAAGCTCAACACCAAGAGTGAAACAAGTGCCTTGAATTGCAATCACAACTGGTTTTGAAACCGGTTTTGATTGAATACCCCAGGGATCTAATCCACCTTCAGGAACCATTGCTAGACCATCGGCGTTTAGTCTTGGTGCAACATCTGCAAGATCTAACCCGGCAGTGAAGTGATCACCGTGAGCAAAAACAAGACCAACTCGAAGTTCTGGATCAGAATCTAATTTGCCGTAAGCAAGCGCCAACTCTTGCAGCATTTCCATATCAGCAGCGTTTAGTTTTTCGGGCCGATTTAGGCCAATTAGAAGCACGTGACCTTTTTGCTCAACAGTTACTTTGGAAGTCGCGTTCATTTTTTGCCTAAGTAGATTAGTTAGGTAAGTTGGCTTCGATCAGCGAAATAATGTCAGAAAAATCTGGCTTTACGGTTGGTCTAAAGCGGTGAACTTGGCCGTTTGGAAGAATTAGGAACTTTTCAAAGTTCCAAGCTACCGGTCCTGCCTTACCGGACTGGTCTTCGGTCTTGACTAGCTCCTTATAAAGCGGGTGCCTATCTTTTCCATTGACCTTTACCTTCTCGGTCATTGGAAAACTCACTCCCCAAGTAGTTGAGCAGTACTCTGCTATATCTTCTGACTTCTTTAGTTCCTGCAAAAACTGATTGGAGGGCATTCCAAGAACCGTGAAGCCTCGGCTGCCATATTTTTGTTGCAGCGCTTCCAGAGCTTCGTATTGCGGAGCCAGGCCACACCTTGAAGCTACGTTGACAACCAGCACGACCTTTCCGGAAAACTGGGAAAAGCTAGCGACAGTGCCATCTAGCATGGTGAGTTCGGTTTCTTGAATGCTCATGTCTCGATTCTACGTCCGAAGCGGGTAGATTTATCTAGCCCAATAAAGCTCACTAGAAATAGGTCCTCTTGCACGTCGCATTATTCATGGATCAACACCCGCACTCTCTTGGCGGGGTTCAAACCTCAGTGATGCTTCAGACTAAGTACCTAAACCGCTCTGGCGTAGAGGTGACCATCTTTGCCCCCAAATCAAAAAAAGCCCGAGTGGATCCAAACATCAAAGTTCTTCCTTCTAGCTACCTACCTATCGGCAGAGAGTATTCCAACGTTTGGTCACTTCGAAAAGCTGCCAAATTCTGCGAAGAGGTTTACAAAGAGCGAAGTTTCGATATTGTCCATGTTCAGGGGGACTTTGCGGCTGCCAGCCTAGGAGCCGCTCTAGCAACGAGATTCAACTTACCGCTTGTTCACACCGAACACACCAACGTAGACGTTATGGCCAACAAGCTAATTGGAAAACCCATGAAGATCTTGTTTTTGAAGTTCTTTACCTGGCAATACGGTCACTTTCTAAAGATCAAGAAGAGTCCAAGAGTCGTAGACGCTTTTGACTATGCAGAATTTATTCTGCCCCAGGCAGATCTTGTTATTGCTCCTTCAAAGCATTACGCGGCGCTGCTAGAAGAAAAAGGTGCCGCAACTAACGTAGAGGCCAGCTTCACAGGTGTAGATGATGATGAGATTGAACAGATCAAAAGAAGCGTTCCGGTTCCAAATAGACCTATTAGCTTTGTCTGGGCTGCAAGGATGCAACCCGAGAAAAGGCTAATTCAAACCATCGAGGCTTTTGCTAGGTCCAAAGTCAAGGCGCACCTAACTATTTATGGTTTTGGTCCACTCGAGAAGGTTGCGAAGAATCTCGTTCGAGCAAGACTTCTTACTAAGCGAGTTACCTTCCGAGGCCGTGTTCCCCATTCAGAACTCCTTCAGATTTTTGCTAATGCCGATGTGGTTATGCAAACCAGCATTGGCTTTGAGACCCAAGGGTTGACTGTTTACGAATCACTGGCTGTTGGAACGCCAGTTTTGCTGTGTGACCCAAAGATTGCAGGGGAGCTTCCGAAGAAGACATATTGGCTTGATAAGGCCGGAACCATCAAAAGTCTTTCAAAGACCATCAAGAAAGCAGCTGAAGACATCTCCGAGGGAAGCAATAAACGAGACTTGTTAGAGGACCCAACCTGGTTACTACAGAGCGCTATAACTGGAAAGATGATCGAAACTTACAAACAACTGATTACAGAAAAGCAGGCAAGGTAGTTTTTGTCGCAGAATGTCTGTTGCTCCGAAGTGAGCAATAGATAGCCGGTTTATGAGCCAGCAAAGTAAACTGGTGCGAACGGCAATAGCGTTTTAGTTTGTTGAAGGTAGAAAACTATGTTTCTAGAAGCAGCTCTAACTAACGCAACCTCTGCGCCTGTTTTGGCTTTTGTTCTAGGGCTTCTTGCAGTTGCAATCAAGTCTGATCTCCGACTTCCTGAGTCGGTCTATCAAGGACTATCAATTTACCTACTGCTAGGCATAGGTATCAAAGGTGGTGTTGCCTTATCTGAAGCCAACCTAACCGAGGTGTGGTTGCCGATCTTGGGAACCTTAGCTCTGGGTGTAGTCATTCCACTACTTGCATTCTTTGTTTTAGGAACACTCACCAAACTAGACACTGTGAATAAGGGCGCACTTGCTGCGCACTACGGATCTACCTCGTTGGTTACCTTCTCCGCAGCTTTAATCTTCGTCGAATCACAAAACATTTCTTACGAGGGCTACGTCACGACCCTGCTTGCAATTCTTGAGGTCCCGGGCATCGTGGTTGGTTTACTTTTGGCATCCAAAGGTCTAAACCGAGGTTTGAACTGGGGAGAATCCCTTAGAGAAATAGTTACTTCTAAATCAATTGTTTTACTAGCCGGTGGTTTAGCTCTAGGTTTTGCTACCGGTGCCAGCGGCTACGAAAGAATTGAGCCGCTCTTCGGTGGTCTTTTCACTGGTGTTCTTGCGCTGTTCTTACTTGAAATGGGAATTGTTGCAGGAAGAAGACTGCCTGATGTTAAGAAAGCCGGCTTCGGCCTAGTTGTCTTCAGTATCGGGTTCCCGATACTTTCTGGTTCTCTTGGTGTTTTGGTGGGAGAGCTGACCGGGTTGAGCCTTGGAGGAAGCGTAATCTTGGGTGTTCTTGCGGCCTCAGCTTCGTATATTGCAGCTCCAGCCGCGGTGAGGCTGGCTTTGCCGGAGGCTAGTCCTGGTGTTTACCTGACAGCATCGCTTGCAATTACATTCCCGTTCAATTTGATTTTTGGAATCCCAATCATGTTTGCAATTGGTCAATTTATGGAAGGTTTGGGTATTTGATGTTTTCCCAAAGAAAACTGCTCACCGTTGTTTGCGAAGGCGCTCTTGAGTCCAGGCTAATAAAGGATCTGCTAGCTCTTGGCGCTAAAGGCTACACCGTGACAGACGCGCACGGAACAGGTCCAAGAAACCAAAGAAATGGTGATCTTGAGGGTGGCAACATTCGCCTGGAGGTTGTCACTGATCAGGTCATATTAGAAAAGATAATTGAAAGATTACAATCCGACTACTTCCCAAACTACGCTGTTAGCGTGTGGGTGGCAGATGTTGAAGTGTTGCGGCAGGAGCGCTACTAACTGCAGCAAACTTTAATTCAGCAAGGGCAAAGTTGCTATCCTGAAAGGGGCTCTAGACAGAACCTTTTGTCTCGGATTTCATGAACACGCGATTATGGCCACAGGTTCCTATTTCCTCAAACTCGACTCCAGCCCTCAAGAGTGCAGCTACTGCTGAAGGCCCTGGGTGGCCTGCAAAACTGAAAGATTCCGGTCGATAGGAAGAGTAAAGAGACGCATCGTCCAAGACTAAAATTCCCCCAGGCGTGAGGATTTCTCCGGCGAGAGCAACATCAGCTTGGACGTCAAGAAGATCATGCGATCCGTCGATGTATATCAGATCCCAAAGTCGTCCACGAAGGAATTTTACAGTTCTAGGGTCCTGTGATAATCCCTTAAAGAGGTTTGGTTGTTGCAACCCGAGATAACTAAACGATTCGTTGATATCCTTTTCATAGTCGAGATCAACGTAGTCGCTGACTAAATCACTTCGCGAATCCAGCGGAGAAACGCCCCAAATATCTGGAACGTCTCCTCTGCCAAGCGAGAGGACGTTCCACAAGGAAATTGTCTGCCCACGATAAACCCCAATTTCAAGGAGTGACATTGGCCTGAACTCGGTCAAAAGCTTTTCCCACATTGCGTGGAAAGCATCCTCTCCAAAAGCTCGATTGGACTGTTGAAAAAACCTACGGTGCGCCACTACTTCTTGCGACACGGTGGTCTTAAAGTACCAAAGGAAGTAACGATACCGGCTGTTTTCATTCTCGATGTTTAGCATCACATCAGTGAAAGACCAGTTCGAATTAAAATACGGTGCTTGTAATCGTAAGAGGGCTACGTGAGCTCTTCGAAGGATTCTCGAGAAAGTTTTTTTCAAATTTTCTAATGCTCCCATAAAATCTAGTTAAGTTCTAATTTAGTGCCTAGTGGTGCGCGATTCGTTAAGGAATGAACAAAGTACTTTCATTATTTTATCGGCTACGGAAAAAATTTATTTATGTGGATTATTCTATTTTGAGATTCCATAAATACCTCACGATGTAACTTAGCGAGTCCAATTTTTGGCCGTGCTATTCGTAAATTTTCCAAACAAGAGCAACCCATGGAGCCGAGGTGTGAAGATTCACTAGTGCAGCAGCTAGTACTTTATGCTCTAGGTCTTGCAGCGTTTACGGTTATTTAGTTAGGCTAATGAGATGTTTGAAGTTGCTGGCGCAAGATCTCCAAAGATTTTTTTTGTTACATTCGGT
>JBIJBA010000006.1:0-19271 GCA_044345455.1 Rhodoluna sp. | reverse complement strand
GGAACAGTCACCGGGCGAATCACTTTGCCACCTAATAAGGGAAAGAAGTAAACCATGGCTAATGTTCCTGTAATTGAAACCAAATCATTGGTCGCGGGCTACCTTCCTGGAGTTAACATCCTTAATGGTGCAAACTTCTTCGCAAACCAGGGAGAGCTTGTTGGAATCATTGGCCCAAACGGTGCCGGTAAGTCTACACTTCTCAAAGCAATCTTTGGTCTAGTAAAGGTTCGCGAGGGCGAGATCTTGCTAAACGGAGCTTCAATCGCGAACCTGAAAGCAAACCAATTGGTAGCTCAGGGAATCGGATACGTTCCTCAGAACAATAATGTCTTTCCTTCTCTAACTATTGAAGAGAACCTTCAGATGGGCTTGTTCCAGAACCCAAAGAGCTACGCCGAGCGTCTAGAGTTTGTAACCGGTATCTTTGCTGAGCTTGGCAAGAGACTCAAGCAGCGTGCAGGCTCACTTTCTGGTGGAGAACGTCAGATGGTGGCCATGAGCCGTGCTCTGATGATGGACCCAAAGGTCTTGCTACTGGATGAGCCTTCGGCCGGATTGTCCCCAGTTAGACAGGACGAGGCTTTCATCCGTGTTTCTGAGATCAACAAGGCAGGTGTTACGACCATCATGGTTGAGCAAAATGCTCGCCGCTGCCTACAGATCTCTGACAGAGCCTACGTATTGGATCAGGGTAAGGACGCAGTTGTTGGTAGCGGCCGTGAGCTACTAAACGACTCAAAGGTTATCGGGCTCTACCTAGGAACTCTGGGAGAGTAACTCATCAACTTAAGTAAAAAACCCCCGGGATTGCTCCCGGGGGTTTTCTAATTGTTAATTAGTCGATTGGAGCGTAGGTGTTGTCATCCTTGTAGGCGTAAATACCAATGCTTGCCTCGGTTGGGTCACCATTCTCGTCGAATGTGATTGGACCAGAAACACCATCGTAGTCAGCGACTCCGCCGCCGTTGATGATGTCAGCACACTCAGCAAAGCTGGTGCACTTCTCGCCCGCACCGGAACCTCCAGAAACTTCCTGAAGCTTGCCGGCCATGTCAACGCCCTCTACCGATCCAGCAGCAAGTGCTGCAAGAGCTAGAAGAACAACTGCGTCGTAGGACTCAGGACCGTAAGAGTAAACCTCTTCTAGGTCAGGGTTACCTTCTGCTACCCAGTTGTCGTTCATCTTGGTTAGGAAGTCAGGAATAGTCCTGATGTCCAAACCAGGAAGAGTTCCCTTGGCGCCAGTTAGAGTTCCAGGCTCAAATACCTCTGAGAAGTTAGCAAGGTTTCCATCAACAAAGTAAAGCTTGTCGGCTGGGAATTCGCTTAGACCAGGAATAATGGTCTTTACTTCTTCGAAGGTAATCAGAGCAATTGCATCTGGGCTTGTTGCAAGAACTTCAGCAATCTGAGATGTGAAGGTAGTGTCACCGGTGTTGTATGTCGGTGCAGCTGTAACTTCTCCACCTGCAGCTTCGAAAGCCTCAGTTACGAAACTAGCAAGACCAGTTCCGTAGGAGTCGTTTAGAACGATCAATCCAAGTGTCTCGTGACCATCAGCCGCGATTAGGTTACCAAGAACCTCACCCTGTAGAACGTCAGAAGGAGCGGTACGGAAGTACAGTCCCTTGTCGTCGTAGGTGCTAAGCGCAGCAGAAGTGTTCGCAGGTGAGAACTGAATTACTCCAGCGCCAACAACCTGGTCGATGAACTGCAATGAGGTACCAGATGAAGCAGCACCAATGATTGCGTTAACGCCAGCGTTTAGAAGACGAGGAATCTCGGTCTCGTATGCCTTGTTGTCGGTGTCACCAGAGTCTCCCCAAGTAACCTCAACCTGAACACCCTTGTCAGCTTCGTTGATCTCCTTGATAGCAAGAGCAACACCAGCTTCTTCAGGTGGGCCTAGGAAGGCCAGGTTTCCGGTCTGCGGAAGTGCAGTACCGATCTTTAGTGTTAGCTCGCCGCCAGCAGCGCCACCGTCTCCGGTTGCTGCGCAACCAGAAAGAACCAAAGCAGCAGCAGCAAGAGTTGCAACTGCAGTAGCGGTCTTTCTGTTACGACGAGAGAATGAAAATGAGCTCATTTTTCTCCTTTATATAATGGTTTTTGAACCATCTCCTAAGATATGGCTCAAGTTCCCAAGTATAGATTGGCTAAGTTTTGAAAACCATAGCCTTCAAGCCCCACTTGACTCTTCAGGAATTCGTAGCTTTGAAATCGCCCAAAAACAGCCAAAAAAGCCTGTATTTGTAGCCAAAATGGTCAATTTGCTTCGAAATCAGTTGCCAAAAGGCCCTTTTTTGCCTTTATTACAATTCGGTTTCAAAATCTGAAACTGGTCTGCATCAAGAAATCTGAGGGGTTGTTTGCTTGCCCCGGTTGGTTAGCTGCCTAAGAGCATCGAAAGACAAAATTGCCAAGGCTAGCCAAACCATGATGAATCCAAACCAGCGAGCTGGTGCCATTAGCTCCTGAAAATAGAACAGCCCAAGTAAAAACTGCAACGTTGGGGTCAAATACTGCATGAAGCCGATGTAACTTAGCGGAACGCGTTTAGCGGCAGCGCCAAAAAGCAACAGCGGAATAGCTGTTAGGAATCCATAGGCCGCTAAACCAAGCGATGGTAACAACCCGGCAGATCCAAACTGAATCCCAGAAAAGGTTGCTAGAAACACCAACTGGGCTATACCCAACGGAAGGAGCATAGTTGTTTCAATGGTGAAGCTATTCAGTGCAGAAACTTTCCCACCCAAGCGATTTTTAGCTAAGCCATAAATACCAAAAGAGAAGGCCAGCAACAAAGCAATCACCGGTGGTTGTCCAAGACTAAAAGTCATCACCAAAACTGCGACTGAACCCAGTCCAACGGCGATCCATTGCAAAAAATTCAGCTTCTCTTTTAGAAATATTGTTGCGAGCGCTATCGTCACCAGTGGATTTATGAAGTAACCAAGCGAGGCCTCAATCACATGTCCGTCGGCAACGGCAAAAACATAAACTTGCCAATTGATATAGATAACAACTGCGGCAAGGGATATCCAAAGTAGCTGTTTGGGTTGACTAAACACTGCACGGTATTCAGCAAATTTCCTGGTCACCAAGATTGCGCCAATTCCAAAAACGAACCCAAAGATTACTCGCCAGACAACGATCTCAAAAGGTTCAGCAAAAGACAGTGCCGCGATGACGATCGGGAAAGAGCCCCAAATTAGGTATGCAGAAAGACCGTAGCCAATACCTTTGCCTATCGCTTTCTCACCCACACACTAAATCTAGGGGTAAATAAAAACCCCACAAGCAAGTTAGCCTGTGGGGTTTTTATAGAAAACGACTACTTGGATACGATCGCCAATACGTCTCTGGCAGAAAGTACTAGGTACTCCTCGTTGTTGTACTTAAGCTCAGTGCCGCCGTACTTGGAGAAAATCACCATGTCGCCAACTGAAACATCAACCGGGATTCTTACTCCCTTGTCGTCAACGCGTCCTGGCCCAACAGCGATAACCTCAGCCTCTTGGGGCTTTTCCTGAGCAGTGTCAGGAATTACCAGACCTGAGGCAGTTACCTGCTCGGCAGCTGAAGGACGAACAACAATACGATCTTCAAGCGGCTTGATTGAAACCGACATTATGACCTCTTCTTTGTCTAAGTTTTAGGTGGATTAGCACACTCGAGGTGAGAGTGCTAACTAAACAATAGCACGGGAAGACCAGCCCGGCCAAGGCAGGCTTGGTAGCCTTTAGCGATGGAGCGCGAGGACTTTATAAGGCTAGCTAGCCCTGGAGGCCAGTTATTACTTGATGAGCTGGTCTACTCCTCCGATAACGATGTGCTCAAGATGGTGGCTGGGCTTCGAAAAGCCGGCCATGACCCCATGACCGTGGCAGCTGCCCTAACCCAAGCAAAGCTTCGAAAAAGGGCCATAGCCAAATTTGGCGACTTTGCCTCCAGCATGCTCTTTACCGAGGCAGGACTTGAGCAAGCTTCGAGGCTCAAAGTCGCCGCCCTGCACGCGGGCAGGTTCCGTGCAGCAGGCATAAAAGAGGTAGCGGATTTGGGGTGTGGCATCGGCGCGGAATCAATGGCCCTAGCCGCACTTGATATCAAGGTTCGGGCCTTTGAAATAGACGAGGTCACAGCAGCCGTTGCCACCTATAACTTGGCAGCTTTTGAGAACGTAACCGTGGAGCTGGCTGATGTTGAAAAGCTCGATCTTTCCCAGTTTGAGGCACTATTTTTGGACCCCGCCAGGAGAGAGCTAAATGGGCCCAAAAAAGCCGAGGCCCAAAGGCATTTTGATCCGGCGAACTACTCGCCGAATTTCGATTTCTGTCTAGCGGCGGCCAGATCGAAACCAAGCGGGATAAAACTGGGTCCAGGTCATGACAAGAAGCAAATTCCAAATGATGCTGAAGCGCAGTGGGTTTCGGTGGAAGGCGATTTAGTAGAACTAGGATTGTGGTTTGGTTCACTCAAGCGAGAAAACATTTCGCGCTCGGCACTTTTGGTTACAGCTGAAGGTCAACACGAGATTAATTCCTCCGAAACCGAAAGTCCTAACGCACCACTTGGTGAATTAGGAAAGTATGTTTACGAACCAGATAACTCGCTTATTCGCTCCAGGTTGATTTCTGATTTCGCCGCACCACTTGGATTGCAAATCATCAGTCCCGACATTGCTTATCTAACTTCTAACGAAAAAATCAGCTCGCCCTGGATACGTGGCTTTGAGGTTATCGACAACCTGGTCTTTGATCGCAAGCAACTCAAGGCTTATGTGAAGAAAAATGGAATCGGAATTTTAGAAATCAAAAAGCGAGGTTCCGATATTTCCCCCGAAGAGCTAAGACGTGAACTTGCACCTAAAGGGGAAGGCGCCGCCACTCTGGTTGTTACCAGAGTGGGCGACGCCCACCGAGTGCTAGTCACGCAACCCATCAGCTGACTAGAAGTTTTTTGTTACCAGTCCAGGCCCATTCGGTTTCCCATTTCCATTCCGTACATGTTCTTTAGGTACGCTCCGGCGATTAGGAATCCAATGCTTGTGAGAACCCAGAAACCGATTGTTACGTAGCCCACAATGGTTCCGGCCAGGGCTAGTCCGCGACCGCTTTGGCCAGATTTCTTAATCTGGGTTAGGGCAACGTGTCCTGTGATGATCGCAGCTACCGCTCCAATGGAGGTTAGAGCTGTAGCGATTGAAACAACCGCTAGCGTATTGAGTTTGGTGAAATCGAACTTCTTACCTTTCTCTGCCATGTTGGCTCCTTCTATTGATTTACCTAGTTCCATTTGAGCACCACAGTCTGGGGAAAGGGTTCGGTTTAGCTGTTAGTAGGCTGTGAGTAGAAACGCTCAAGTTTTGGCCATCTTGGCCCAAACCGCCATAATTAGAGCTATTCCCAACGCATCCCAGGAGTGAAGCAATGTCGGTTATCCAAGGAGAAGTCCAGGTTTTGGACCCAATTGGACTGCACGCTAGGCCTGCCAGCCAGATAGTCAAACTGGTCAAAGACTCCGGGCTCGAAGTGCTAATCGGTAAACCAGGCGAAGAGGCGGCTAAAGCCAACTCCGCTCTAAGGCTCTTAGCTCTCAAAGTGGCAACCGGGCAGACGCTTGTCGTTCAGGTTCCAACCGAAGATGAACCGCTTGCAACAAAGATGATCAGCGAGATTCAAGAAATTCTCAAAGGCGAGTAGTTGTCTGCCAAACCAGGAACAATTCTTAGCGGTCTAGGTGTTGGGCTTTCGCCGGCCCTTGGAGAAGTATTAGTTGTTGAACACTCGCAACTGATCCCCGAGTGGACAAAGTCAACAAAGACTCCCGAGCAGGAAATTTCCGAGTTGAAATCTGCAATCGCCTTTGTGTCAAATCAACTTGATGAGCTGGGTGCTAAAGCTGGTGGCACCAGCGCAGAAATCTTTGAAGCACTAAAGACTTTGTTGGAAGACGATGAACTTCTCGAAGTTGCATCTTCGAACATTGCAGATAGTTGGAGTGCGGCGGCGGCTTTTGGTAAAGCGGTTGATGAATTCGCCGAGCTACTCAAGGGCGACCCGACTTTCGATGAGAGAGTTGCCGACTTTCAGGATCTATCAAAAAGAGTCCAAGCGAAGTTGGCTGGAATCAAGTTAGATCTAGATCTGCCAACAACGGGGCGCATTGTCCTGGTTGGTGAAGATTTCTCCCCTGCAGATACCGCGCAGTTCACCGATGCGGTAGTTGGTGTTGTCACCCTAAAAGGTGGCCCCACTTCACACACAGCAATCATTTGTCGCTCAAGAAATATCGCAGCGGTTGTGTCCTGCCCAGGTGCCAGCGAATTGGCAACTGGCGACAGGGTCTTGGTGGACCCAGTTGGCGACAGGGTGATTGTGGGCGATGACGTATCTCTGGCAACCCAAGCCATCAACTTTGTCCCAATTGGCGCTAAGTCCCTGATTCCAGTTCGCTCCAACATCGGAACCCTAGATGATGCCGAATCGGCCAGTAAAACACTGGCCGATGGAGTTGGGCTCTTTAGAACTGAGCTTTTGTATTTATCTTCTTCCCATGAGCCATCAATTGAGCAGCAAGCAAAAAGCTATAGCGAAATCTTGAAGGCTGCCCCCGAGGGACCAATCGTGGTTAGGACCATAGACGCCGGAAGCGACAAGCCAGTTCCATTTTTGAATATGCCGGCTGAGGAAAACCCTTCGCTTGGAGTGCGCGGTTATCGACTCCTTGCCAATCATCGCGAATTCGTCGAGGGTCAGCTCAAGGCGTTGGAGCTTGCACGACAAGAATCAGGTCGCGAGGTTTGGGTTATGGCCCCGATGGTTGCAACTGTTGACGAGGCAAAGACATTTTCAGAGTTGGCTCGAAGTCTTGGCAAATACAAAGTTGGAATCATGATCGAGACTCCTTCAATCGCGTTGCTGGTCGATCAACTTTCTGGCGTTGTGGATTTTGTTTCAGTTGGAACCAACGACTTGTCTCAGTATCTGTTTGCAGCAGACCGGATGAACCCATCGCTTGGGGCACTCTTGAATCATTGGCAACCAGCGCTTATCAAGTCACTATCGCGCATTGCCAATGACGCCAAGCAGGCCGGGATATCATCAGGTGTCTGCGGCGAAAGCGCTTCTGATCCGGCCTTTGCAATCTTGCTAGCTGGTCTTGGTTTTGACTCGGTCAGTGTTTCTAGATCTCAAGTTGATGCTGTGCATAACGCGCTTTCCTCTCTTGAGTTAGAAGATGCTCAAAAGGTAGCGCAGACTGTTTTGAAAGCGACATCTCCGGAGCAAGCCAAGGCAACCGCGCTTCGAGAAATTGGCGCCAGGTAGGGCCTAAATGGAGCTTGGTAACTGGTTTCTGTATCTACTGGCAGTAACTGGGCTTACCTTGACCCCTGGCCCGAATGGGCTTTTGGCCCTAACGCACGGGGCAATTTATGGGAGGCGAAAGACCCTCTCGACCATTGTTGGCGGCTCTGTTGGGTTTGCAACGGTCATAGCACTTTCCATGTTTGGAATTGGTGCCCTGCTCGCAGCATCGGTAGAAATCCTCACGGTGCTTAAATTTGTTGGTGGAGCGTATTTGATATGGCTTGGGATTTCAGTTTGGCGCTCACCTGCCATTGGTGCCCAAGACACCAAACCCGTTACTAACGTGAAAGGTTCATACCTGTTTAGACAAGGTGCTCTAGCAGCTCTTACCAACCCCAAAGGAATATTGTTTTTTGTGGCATTCTTGCCGCAGTTTATTGATCCGAGTATTTCTCTGCTCTCGCAGTTCGTTGTGATGGCACTTACCTTTGTAATCATTGAATTCATCTACGAATACGTAGTTGCTTCTCTTGCTAATACTTTGAAGCCAGCTTTGGCCAAATTTGGGAAACGCGTCAATCAAGTTTTTGGTGGAGTGTTTATAGTAATTGGAATTGCTCTGCCGCTTCGCGGCTAGAAATCGATAGTTGAGTAAACCCCAAAATCAAGATTGCTTGGCTCAACGCCTGCCATAACCATCTGAGCACCAAGGGAGGCAATCATCGCGCCGTTGTCTGTGCAAAGAGATAACGCTGGTATCCGAAGTTCAATTCCTGCCTCGGCACATCTTGCAGCTGCAACTTCTCGAAGTCTTGTGTTGGCAACAACGCCACCGCCAAGAATCAGTCTTGGAACTTTGTTATCGAGGCAGGCGTTGATAGCTTTGGAAACCAGCACATCGACAACGGCTTCTCTAAATGATGCGGCGACGTCGGGAACTGATATTGTCTCTGCCTTTGATTCGGCTAGCTCGACGTGCCTCGCGACAGCTGATTTTAGACCGGAGAAGCTGAAGTTGTAGCGGTTATGTTCCATGTCCTTGGGCAGGCTCAGCCCCCTTGGGAACCTAATGGCCTTTGGATCGCCGTCTTTGGCGGCCTTATCTATCTCCGGCCCGCCCGGATAAGCCAGGCCAAGGACCCGGGCGACCTTGTCAAAGGCCTCCCCAGCGGCATCATCTACGGTCTCCCCAAGCAATTGCACGTCATTCAAAATGTCCCGAACTAGCAATAAAGAGGTGTGGCCTCCGCTTACTAGTAGCGCCACCGTTGGGGTTTCGAGCTTTCCGCGTTCCAAAATGTCCACCGCCACGTGGGCTACCAAGTGGTTAACCGCGTAAATAGGTTTATTCAAAGAAACGGCTAGCGCTTTAGCTGCGCCCACTCCCACCATGAGAGCTCCGGCTAGACCCGGGCCATTGGTAACCGCAACTGCATCGACTTGATCGATTGAAATCTTTGCATCTTGAAGTGCTTTGGCCAAAACGGACTCTAACGCTTCTAGGTGTGCACGTGCTGCAATCTCAGGAACCACACCACCGAATCTTGCATGCTGATCCATTGAGGATGAAATCACATTAGCAAGTAGCTTGTTGCCCTGAACAATTCCAATTCCAGTTTCATCACAACTTGTTTCAATTCCCAAAACTATAGGATCGCTCATGTCCGCTCCTCTAAATCAAGACGCATAACGATAGCCGCAACACCATCTGGCTGATAGTAATTCTCACGACGGTCGATAGCAATAAACCCAAAAGAGTCATATAAGCTCTGGGGCATTGGCTTATCTTCCCGCACCTCAAGAAAGACTTCTTTGGCATTTTGCTGTCTTGCAAAATTAAGAATGCTTTCCATGAGCTTTCGCCCGACGCCTAATCCACGATGACTTTCGCTAACAGCAATTGTTTGAATATCGGAACTTGTTGAAGAGGAAAGTTTGCTAAGACCCGCGTAACCAATCAGAGAATTATTCTCTTCGGCAACAACGTAGGTTGTGTGCGGGGCAAGGAGCTCACTTTTCATATTTGATTTAGACCAAGCGTCGTTACCAAAACAGGCTTTTTCAATCTGCATTATGTTCTCTAGGTCAGCTTCTGAAGCAATCCTTATTTGTTGGCTCATCCAGAAACCTTCTTAGGGTTTGCGTAAGTGGCATCAGGCTCTCTCAGGTAGTTGGCCTGAATGGGTCCAGCCAAGTGGCCTTCTGATTGCTGGGCAAGAGCTAGCAATCCAACGGAAGCTGCGGCAACCGGCGCCGAAACGAGCTCATACGCCTGAGCTTGTCCCTGGAGCCTAGCTTCCAGCTCAGCTTGCTTGCTGACACCAGGAACCAGAAGGGCTCTAGGGACCCCGTTCGGGCTCTTGCCCTGGTAAAGGCCAAAGTAGACCTCGGATCTTCTGGCATCGGCAATTACCAAGGTCGGCTCTTGAAGAGACAACTTGTATGCAATTGCCTCTAGAGATCCCACGCCATGAAGTTTTGCTTTCGAGCCAGCGGCAAACATCTTGGCGGCAGCAATTCCTACCCGCAGCCCTGTGAATGGCCCGGGGCCAATACCCACAGCGACGTCGGTAACTTCAGCTGAGCTGACAGCTGCTTGCTCGATACAGCTAGCGATAAGTGTCCCGATGTTTTCTGCGTGACGCATTGGATTTGGATCTGCTGCCTCAGCTACAACTTTGCCATCTACCAGCACAGCCACCGAGGTTCCTTGTGAAGTGTCAAGAGCCAAGACAATCTGCTTCATATTGATTCACCAAGTACTTCAAAGACATCGCCGAGTCTTCCCTGGCCAGAAACGGTTAGCTTACGTTCTTCAGATTCTAGGAATCTTTCAATTTCAATTTCTAGAATTGATTCACTGAGGCCATCGGTAAATCCCCTACCCCACTCGATGACCGAAATTGAGTTTGAGTAATCGATGTCTAGATCATCCAGTTCTCTGGGGGCAGACAGTCGATACGCATCGATGTGAACAAAAGGTGTTCCCGATGCTGTTGGGTGAGTGCGGGCAATTAAAAATGTAGGAGAAGAAATGCTTCCTTGAACCCCAACGCCTTCTCCGATTGCTTTAGTCAGGGTTGTATTTCCAGCACCCAAAACACCATTGAGGGAGACTAAATCTCCTGGGTTCAATAATGAACCCAACCGAACGCCAAGCTCATGCATCTGATTTTCGTTCTCGATCAAAATCGAAAGTTGCTTGGCGTTACTCAACGAAAGACCCGCTTTGCCCGGCCGCCTATCTTGGTAACTATCTCATAATTGATGGTGCCAGCGGCCCGGGCTAGATCTTCAGCACTTGGTTCGCCCTTGGTGCTATCGCCGATGATTACGACCTCATCGCCGACTTCGGCGCTATCGGTTCCTAGATCCAGGATGAACTGATCCATGGCCACGCGAGCTAGAACTGGGTATTTCTTGCCATTTAGTGAAACTTCGGCTTGCCCGGTGGCTATCCTCGGGAACCCCTCGGTATAGCCAAAAGGCACCAGGGCTAGCGTGGATTCAGCCTTGGTTCTGTGAAGGTAGCCATAGCTAACACCGTGGCCTGCTGGCACCTTCTTGACGTGCACCACCTCGGAGCTAACTCGCATCGCCGGTAACAAGCCGTAGTCTCTAGCAATTACCTCGGGGCTGGGGTCAATGCCATACATAGCGGCACCGACTCGAACCATGTCCAACCTGGTGCTCGGATATCTCAAGGCTGCGAGACTGGCGGCGATGTGACAAATCTTGAAAGTTGCACCAAGCTTGGCTGCTGTCTCGATGGCTTCTTCGAAAACTCGAAGTTGCTCCAGATCATCTTTCTCACTGGTGCCAGACAGGTGTGAGAAGACTCCAACCAACTCAATGGTCCCGCTGGTTGAAAGCTCAACTGCTTTTTCGATAAGCGCTGGCCAGCTCGCAAGATCAGAACCGTTTCTGCCAAGTCCAGTGTCAACTTTTAGATGCACCTTGGCAACCTTTGAAACTTTTTTGGCGGCAGCTGCAATTTTCTCCAAAGTTGCAACGGCAGATGCGCCGAGTTCAATATCATTACTGACGGCTTCTTCAAACTGCGTGTTCTTGCCGTGGAGCCAAGCCATAATTGGAGATTTGATTCCGGCTTTGCGAAGCTCCATGGCCTCGTCTATGTCAGCCGTTCCAAGAATATCAACGCCAATTGATTCAAGTTTTTTAGAAACTTCAATTATTCCGTGGCCAAAGGCATCAGCTTTAACAATTGCTAGTACTTGACTACCGGTGAGTTTCTTTAGGGTCTTGTAGTTATTAGAAATTACCTCTAAATCAATAGTGATTGTTCTCAATTTGTAACCTCAGCAACGACGTAGGCAACGGCCATGTTGCCATCGTGACTCAAAGAAAGATGAAATCGGCTGATGCCGTGGGATTTGATGGTCTGCTCGGTCTCGCCGGTGAATTCAAAATAAGGCTTGCCGTCTTGGTCCTTGGCAACACTTACCCCTTGAAAAGATAGCCCCTTGGCTTTGCCCACCGCCTTCACGAGCGCTTCCTTAGCTGCGAATCTGGCAGCTAAGGATTGGAGGGAAAGCTCCCGCTCGCTCTCGGTGAATAACCGATCTCGAAGCTTTGGGGTTTGGTCTAGGGCTTTCTCGAATCTTTGGATGTCAACCAAATCAACACCGATTCCAAAAATCATTACTCGACCGTGACTGATTTGGCCAGGTTCCTCGGTTGATCCACGTCGAGACCCTTAGCGGTTGCGAGCTCCATGGCAAATGCTTGAAGTGGAATGACGGTCAGAATTGGTGCCATCAACCACTCGGTTGCTGGCACGTACCAAACGTTGGTCGCGTAGTTGGCAACCTCTGTGTCTCCCTGGACCGCAATAGCGATTACCTCGGCGCCACGAGCCTTGATCTCTTGAATGTTTGAAACAACCTTGGGGTGCAGTGGGTCTGCTGGTGCCGGGAGAATAACAATCACTGGCTGGCCCTTTTCAATAAGTGCAATAGGGCCGTGCTTTAGCTCACCGGCGGCAAAACCCTCCGCGTGGATATAGGCAAGCTCTTTGAGCTTGAGCGCTCCTTCCATAGCCACTGGGAACCCAACGTTTCTTCCAAGGAACAAAACGGTCTTTGCTTTTTCCATCTTCTTGGCAAGCTTTGCCACCTGACCAAGTGAAGCTAGTGTCTCTTCGACCTTGGCTGGAAGTTTCAAGAGCTCTTTTCCAAGAGTCATTAGCTCATTGCGATCAAGGATCGCTCTATTGGCTGCAAGGAAAAGAGCCAGTAGATACACGGCAGTCATCTGCGCTGTCAAAGCTTTGGTGGAAGCTACCGCAACCTCAGGACCGGCGTGAGTGTAAATAACTGCATCGCTTTCCCGGGCAAGGGTTGCTCCCTGAGTATTGCAAATAGCCAAGACCTTGGCGCCTTGTTCTTTAGCAAAGCGAGTTGCCATCAAAGTGTCCATGGTTTCACCAGATTGGCTAACGGCAACAATCATGGTCTTTGAAGTAAGTATTGGGTCGCGGTATCTAAACTCGTGGGCTAGCTCAACTGAGACTGGTATCTTGGCCCACTTCTCGATAGCGTATTTTGCTATCTCGCCGGCGTAGCTTGCTGTTCCGCAGGCAACAACAATGATTCTTTCGATTTCGTCGAAGTACTTCTTATCTACAGCATCTAAGTCTCTTAGGGTTACAAGACCGTCTGAGTTAATTCTTCCCATCATGGTGTCTGCTACCGCTTGCGGTTGGTCGGCGATTTCCTTAGCCATAAATGATGGCCAGCCACCCTTGGAGGCCTGGGATGCATCCCAGTCAATTTTGAACTCTTTGCTAGCTACCGGTGTTCCATCAAAGTTAGTGACACTCACGCCAGCAGAGCTCAGGCTAACTATTTGGTCCTGTCCAACTGAGATTGCCCGCTTGGTGTGTTCAACAAAAGCTGCCACGTCACTTCCTAGGAAGTTCTCGCCATCTCCTAGGCCAATTACCAAGGGAGCATTTCTTCTGGCAGCCAAAATCAAATCAGGGAAGTCTTCGTGGATGATCAAGATAGTGAAGGCGCCGTGGAGGCGATTTACTACCTTGCCAAAAGCAAAAGCTAAGTCTCCGGATTTATCAAACTCTTTGGCAATCAAATGTGCTGCTACCTCGGAGTCTGTTTCGCTAGCAAAGTTGGTGCCCGAAGCCACAAGCTCTTGCTTGAGTTCAGCAAAGTTCTCAATGATTCCGTTGTGAATAAGGGCAAGTTTTGAATGGGATCCGCCTAGATGCGGGTGGGCGTTTTGATCTGTTGGGGCACCGTGGGTTGCCCAACGGGTATGACCGATTCCCGTCTTAGAAGACTCCATTGGGTGGGCTTCTATATCTGCAACCAGGTTGTCTAGCTTTCCAGCTTTCTTCCTGGTCTCTAGGGTTCCAAGCGCGGTGATTACAGAAATACCCGCGGAGTCATATCCGCGGTACTCAAGGCGACGCAATCCCCCAAGAATTACATCTTTGGTTGATTTCGGTCCTACATATCCAACAATTCCGCACATACCTCTAATTTACGGCAGAATGACTTGTTGTGAGTGCTTCCGGTTCCCCTTCAACCCCTATAAACCAGGGCGAGCTGACCCCATTTGTTGAAATATTGCGATCGGACTGGTCCCAGCTCGGAAATTCAACAAAACAACCTTTGACCGAGTCGGAAATCTCGCAAATCAGAGGTCTCGGTGACTTTCTTGACCTAACTGAAGTATCAGAAGTTTACTTACCCCTTAGCCGATTCCTAAATTTGTATGTGACAAAGCATGCAGACATTCATAAAGCAACCAGTGAGTTCCTGGGAGAACGTGCCAAGCCCGTGCCGTTCATTATTGGCGTTGCCGGTTCGGTGGCCGTAGGTAAATCAACCGTTTCGAGATTGCTGCGTGAACTACTAAGTCGTTGGGAGGGAACTCCAAAGGTTGCACTAGTCACCACCGATGGATTCCTATATCCAAATCAAGAACTAGAAAAACGATCCATTATGGATCGCAAAGGTTTTCCGGAATCCTATGACCGGTTGGCACTTATCAAGTTTGTTTCAGATATAAAAAGCGGTAAGTCCCAAGTTTCAGCTCCGGTTTATTCGCACCTAACTTATGACATCATCCCCGGCGAACAAGTAGTTGTTGAATCCCCGGATGTTTTGATAATTGAAGGCCTCAATGTTTTGCAAGCGCCAGGTCAAGATCAAGATATAACCTTGAGCGACTTTTTTGACTTCAAGATTTTCGTCGATGCGGAAACGCAAAACATCTCCAAGTGGTTCCTGAATCGCTTCCACGCGCTTCGTGAGTCAGCCTTTACAAACCCGGAAAGTTATTTTCACCGCTACGCCGAGATGCCACTAGAAAAGGCATTGGCTCGAGCCACAGAGATTTGGGAAACCATTAACTTGCCAAACTTGACTGAAAACATCTTGCCCACCAGATCTAGGGCTACTTTGGTTTTGAAAAAAGGTGACAATCACCGGGTGGAAAGCGTGCTGCTAAGAAAGCTTTAGCTGCTTTTCAACAACCCTGGCGATTCGCTCGGCCCAGCTCTGGGCTGTTCCAACATCTTTGGCTTCAACCATCACACGAACCAGTGGCTCTGTTCCAGAGGCCCGAAGCAGCACTCGACCGGTTTCGCCAAGCTCGGTTTTTGCCTCTTGGACTACTTTTTGTAGCTCTGGGTCGGAATCAACCTTGGACTTGTCCACTTCCGGAACGTTGATTAGCACCTGCGGATAAACGGTCATCGCACTTGCTAGTTCCTGCAGGCTCTTGCCGGTTGTGCTCATCTGGGCAAGTAGCTGTAAGCCGGTCAGGATGCCATCACCTGTGGTGGCATGTCTTGCAAAAATAAGGTGACCTGACTGCTCTCCTCCTAGGGTGTATCCGCCTTCACGGATAACTTCTAGAACGTAGCGGTCCCCCACCTTGGTTTCAATCATTTCAATGCCGGCTTGCTTCATGGCAATTTTTAGACCTAAGTTACTCATCACGGTTGCAACCAAGGTGTTACGCGATAGATCACCGCGTGCTTTTGCAGCAACTGCCAAGATCGCCATGATCTGATCGCCATCCACGATGGCTCCGGTTGCATCAACGGCTAAGGTTCTGTCGGCATCACCATCGTGAGCGATTCCGACATCAGCTCCGTGTTCAACTACCGCGGCCTGCAAAGCGCTCAAGTGTGTCGAGCCGCAACCCAAGTTGATGTTGTAACCATCAGGTTCATTTCCAATTACAACTACTTCAGCCCCGGCATCTCTAAATGCCTTTGGTGCGATATCAGATGCTGCGCCATTGGCACAATCCACAACAACTTTGATCCCCTTCAGGCTATTAGGGAGTGTTCCTTGAAGATGAACCAGGTAGCGGCTCTTCGCATCGGCAAATTCTTTTACGTGACCGATTTCGGCACCGATCGGAGTTAGCGGCTTTGCAGAAAGCGCTTTTTCAATTGCATCTTCGACTGCGTCATCGAGTTTATGTCCACCGCGGGAGAAAAACTTGATTCCGTTATCCGGTGCCGGGTTGTGAGAAGCGGAGATCATGACGCCGAAGTCGGCGTCCAGATCTGCTGTCAAAAAAGAAGTCGCTGGGGTTGGAATCACACCGGCGTCGAATACGTCAACACCGCTACTTGCCAAACCTGCAGAAATAGCAGCAGCTAGAAACTCGCCTGAAATTCTTGGATCGCGCCCAATAACAGCAATTGGTTTTTGGCCGCGGGCTCTAGCCTGCTCGCCTAAAACGATTGCGGCAGCCTGAGCTAGCTTTAGGGCTGATTCTGATGTGATGTCTTTATTAGCAAGACCTCGAACACCGTCGGTACCGAATAACCGGGACATGATAGAAAGGTTAGCGAAATCTTGGAAAGATTAGCGCTTGCTGAACTGAGAAGCCTTTCTAGCCTTCTTCAGTCCTGCCTTCTTACGCTCCTTGATACGGGAGTCGCGAGATAGGAAGCCACTCTTTTTTAGAGTTGCGCGGTTGTTGTCTTTGTCGATCTCGTTTAGAGCACGAGAGATACCTAGGCGAAGTGCACCGGCTTGACCGGCAATTCCTCCACCAGAAATCTTTGCGATTACGTCATAGCTACCGGAAAGTTCCAAAACTGTAAATGGGTCCTGCACTAGCTGCTGGTGCAACTTGTTTGGGAAGTACTCAGCAAGAGCTCTTCCGTTTACTTTGATTACACCGGTTCCTGGAACCATGCGAACGCGAGCGATAGCTTCCTTGCGACGACCAAGGCCTGCACCTGGGACAGTAAGCGGGGCACGAACCTTCTTGGTTTCTGCCTTCACGGATTCTGCAGGAGTCTCGGTTGAGTAGTTAGTAGCTTCTACTTCAGTTTCGTTTGTTGGCAAGGTGATCCTCTAGTTTTCTTGTTTAGCCAGTTGTTACTGGGCTACCTGACCAATTACAAAATTGGTTGGCTTCTGTGCGGCGTGCGGGTGCTCGCTGCCCTTGTATACCTTTAGCTTGGCTAGCTGGTCGCGACCAAGAGAATTCTTAGGAATCATTCCGCGGATAGCTTTTTCAACTGCCTTCTCAGGAGTCTTCTCTAGTAATTCGGCATAGGTTGTAGCGGTTAGTCCACCTGGGTAACCAGAGTGACGGTAAGCCTTTTTCTGCAACAGCTTGGATCCGGTTAGTGCAACCTTCTCAGCGTTGATGATGATTACGAAATCGCCGTTGTCCATGTGAGGAGCAAAGGTTGGCTTATGCTTGCCGCGCAACAAAGTTGCCGCCTGGGTTGCCAAACGACCCAGCACAACATCAGTGGCGTCAATGATCAACCACTTGTTGTCTAGCTCATGAGCCTTTGGAGAATAGGTACGCACGCTAATTTGCCTTACTTTTCTTAGTCGATTTCATGTATCCAGCCTTGGGGCTTGGATTCACTGTGCAATGGTCCTTACGAACCGCAACAAGTTCCTAGTTTAGGCCCTGCCAAGCGGCTTGGTCAAACCCTAATTTTCCTCTAGAACCCTTCTTTTACGGGTGTTTTGGGCCTGCAAACCCATCCTGGAGTCCTTGGGGTAACCCACCTCGATCAGGCTCAAACCCTTGGCCGCAACCACCTTTAGCGACCCAGCTCTGGATCCCGATTTCAGTCGTTTTTGTACGTCTGAAACGGATGCTCGACCCCTGCCCACTGCAACCAGCGCGCCAACAATAGATCGCACCATGTTGTGGCAGAAGGCGTCGCCAGTAAGTTCGATCTCAATAATGCGACCCTTGAATTGGTTGCGAGCAATCTTGATTGATCGAAGCCTTCTGATCGTTGTCGCACCTGCACGCGGCTTACAAAAGCCCCCGAAATCATGCAGGCCAACCAGAACCTTGGCTGTTTGCTTCATTAGCTTCAAATCTAGCTCTGGCTTGACCTCCAAAACGTATCTAACGTCCAGTGGATCAACGAAGCAGTTCTTGTCGGCGACCCGATAGCGATATCTTCTAAAGGTCGCAGAGTATCTAGCGTCGAATCCTTCGGGTGCAACATCAAAGCTAAAAACCCGAATGTCTTTTGGTAGAGCAGTGTTTACTCGCCCTGCGACATCCGGGTTTCTACCGATGCGCTTTATTTGAGCAGTAGTTAGATCAAGGTGTGCAACCTGGTGCTTAGCGTGCACTCCAGCATCGGTTCGACCCGCGATGCGAAGCTTAAAGTCATTGTCATCTTTTCCAAAGATGACCGCAACGGCTTTGACTAGTTCTGCTTGAACAGTTCGAAGGCCAGGCTGTTTGGCAAAGCCACTAAAGTCAGTGCCGTCGTAGCCAAAGTCGATCCGGTAACGACAAAACCCGTCGACCGGCAGGTCAACGGGTTTAGTCATTTCTAAGAACTACTTGCTCTCTTCTTCAGAAGCTGGTGCTTCTTCGGCAGGAGCTTCGGCAGCCGGAGCTTCTTCGACAGCAGCCTCTGCAGCTGGAGCTTCTTCGGCAGGAGCTTCAACGACTGCTTCTGCAGCTGCAGTTTCCACTGCTACTACTTCTTCAACTGGAGTCTCAGCTACTACTTCTTCCGCCACAACTTCTTCTGCAACAACCTCAGCCTTTGGAGCTAGCTTCACTGCATTTTCAAGCTTTGGCTTCTTGTTCATCTTCTTGGGTGAGACTGGGTCAAGCACCAATTCGATTACTGCCATAGGGGCGTTGTCGCCCTTACGGAAACCAAGCTTGGTGATACGGGTGTATCCGCCCTGACGCTCAGCTACCTGAGGTGCGATGTTTACAAACAGCTCATGAACAACGTTTTTGTCAGTGATTGACTGCATAACGCGTCTGCGGGAGTGTAGGTCGCCACGCTTTGCGAAGGTAACTAGTCGCTCAGCAACTGGGCGAAGGCGCTTTGCCTTGACCTCGGTTGTGGTGACAGATTTGTTGATGAACAGCGAGCGAGCCATGTTGGCAAGCAACATTCTCTCGTGAGCTGGTCCGCCACCTAGACGTGGGCCCTTGGTTGGGGTAGGCATTTTGTTTCTCCTCTAATGTTTCTGACGCTCCAGACCTAAGCCCGGTCGTCCTCTTCGTAAGTAGAGCTGAAGTAAGCAGCGTCAAAGCCAGGTGCTGACTCTTTCAGGCTCAGTCCCATGGATACCAACTTGTCGCGGACTTCGTCCACAGACTTGGATCCGAAGTTTCTGATGTTGATTAGCTGCTCTTCGGTTAGACCGATCAGTTCGCTAACGGTGTTGATCCCCTCACGCTTTAGGCAGTTGTAAGAACGAACAGTTAGGTCCAGTTCCTCAATTGGCAAAGCTAGCTCTGGAGACAAAGTTGCCTCAACCGGAGCTGGGCCAATCTCGATACCTTCAGCAGCTTCGTTTAGCTCACGCGCTAGACCGAATAGCTCAACCAGGGTTGATCCAGCCGATGCAACAGCGTCTCTAGGTGACATTGAATTCTTGGTCTCAACATCAACAATTAGCTTGTCGAAGTTGGTGAACTCACCAGCACGAG
>JBIJBA010000071.1:0-4305 GCA_044345455.1 Rhodoluna sp. | reverse complement strand
TGGTGCCAAAAATTGTGCTCCAACTGGCAAGTTATCTTCTTTGGCAAGACCTACCGGAAGGCTCATGCCAGGAATTCCTGCCAGGTTGGCAGGAATGGTTGCAATGTCATTTAGATACATCGCAAGTGGGTCTTCTTGCTTTTCTCCCAACTTGAAAGCGGTGGTTGGAGCGGTT
This sequence comes from Rhodoluna sp., assembly GCA_044345455.1. GTDB lineage: Bacteria > Actinomycetota > Actinomycetes > Actinomycetales > Microbacteriaceae > Rhodoluna. Next base: position 4,130 of record JBIJBA010000071.1, on the reverse strand, counting down.
GGTGAAACTAGCACGTCAGCTTTTTCAAATGCCTTCGCCAGGTCAGCTTGGATCAAAGTTCGAACCTTTTGGGCACTGCCGTAGTAAGCGTCGTAGTAACCAGAAGAAAGTGCGTAGGTGCCAAGGATGATTCTGCGTTTTACCTCTGCACCAAAACCAGCTTCACGGGTAGCAGACATTACCTTTTCAACCGTTGCAGCACCTTCTGGCATAACCCTTAGGCCAAATCGAACCGAGTCAAAGCGAGCCAGGTTTGAAGAAGCCTCTGCTGGTTGAATCAGGTAGTAAGCAGCTATCGCATACTGAAAGCTTGGGCAGCTGACCTCTACTATTTCGGCTCCAGCTGCAACCAGCAGATCCAGCGCCTCATTGAATTTTTCGGAAATCCCTTTTTGGAAACCATCGCCGGTGAGCTCCTTGATGATTCCAATTCTTAGGCCCTTAACTGAATCGTTCTTGGCCGCTTCGGTCATGGAGCCCAGGCTTTCAGGCAAAGAGGTAGCGTCCATCGGGTCGTGACCAGCAATCGCGTCTTGCAGCATCGCTGCATCCATAACATTTCTTGTTACTGGTCCAACCTGATCTAGCGAAGAACCAAGAGCAATCAATCCGCATCTTGAAACAGCTCCATAGGTTGGCTTTACCCCGACAGTTCCTGTAACGGCAGCGGGGAATCTAATTGAGCCACCGGTATCAGAACCGATTGCAAGCGGAGCTTGCATGGAAGCAACAGCTGAAGATGATCCACCACCAGAACCACCTGGGGTTCTGGTTAGGTCCCAAGGGTTCAAAGAGGGCCCATAGGCGGAGTTTTCAGTTGACGAACCCATGGCGAATTCATCCATGTTGGTTTTGCCAAGGATTGGCATCTTGTTTGCGAGAATCTTCTTGACCACGGTGGCATCGTATGGCGGCACCCAGCCCTGCAAGATCTTTGATCCAGCTGTTGTTGCAATGCCAATTGTTGCCAGGTTGTCTTTGAGGGCAATTGGCACTCCCGCGAGCGCCGGAAGAGATCCACCCTTGGCTCTTTGGTCATCGACCTGCTTCGCTTGGGAAAGGGCTAGCTCGTGGGTAACGGTGAGGTAGCTATTGATCTTCGGGTTTAGCTTGTCAATATTGTCAAGCTGAGCTTTAGTGAGCTCAACCGAGGAAATCTCTTTTTTGACCAGCATGCTGGCAAGCTCGCTTGCGGATTTGGACAGAAGTTCCATTTAGTCCTCATCCAAAATTGCCGAGACCTTGAACCGGCCGGAGTCGCTGTCAGCGGCTCCGGACAGAGCCTGCTCTTGGGTCAGCGATGGAGTTACAACATCCTCGCGAAAGACGTTGGCCATTGGAATTGGGTGGCTGGTGGCCACGATGTCCTGACTGGCAACCGCCTTGACGGTGGCAACCGAATCGACAATCAGAGCCAGTTGGCTCGCGAATTGGGCAACCTCGGCCTCAGTTACCTCTATACGGGCCAATCCAGCTAGGTGCCGAACCAGTTCGGGGGTGATTTCAGTCATGAAAGCTCTCGGTTGATTAATTCGATTAAGTCCTGGCTTTTGGGCCCGTAGGCCAGTCTAGCAAGATAGAAATTACTTGATATTGGGGTTGATTTGGGCGCTAAAGTAGAGGCTTAGGCCAAAAACCCATCCGACAAGAAAAGGTAAGTTCAATTGGAAAACTCAGAATTCACGGTCGCATTTAGAGGCTACGACAAAGATGAGGTAGACACCACATTTGCGTCCATGCGCGAAGAACTTGAGCACGTACGCGAGTACAACTACAAAGCTGCCAGCGAAGTTGAGTTTCTCAAAAGCGAGATCGCTAGCCTAAAGCAGCGCCTAAAGCGCGATTCCGGAACCGGATACGCGGAGCTTGGCGCCCAGTTCGAGCAGACTCTTCGTGTTGCCGAAGAGCAAGCTAGAAAACTTATGACCGATGCCGGTCAAGACGCCCTCCGTGTTCGTGAGACCGCTAAGGCCGAAGCTGAACAACTAGGTCGCAAAGCGGAAGCTGCTGCTCAGAAACTTCTTTCTGAAACCGAAAGCAAAGTTAAGGAAATCCGCCTAGAGGCAGAAAGAAGGAGCGCTGAAGTACTTTCTGCTGCTAAGACCCAGGCTTCAGAGGCTTCCGAAAAAACTGTTCACGCCCAGCGTGAAGCCGCAGCCATTCGCTCAGAGGGTGAAAGATTTGCCGCCGAGTTGCGTGCGCAGGTCCACCGCGAAACTGAAGAGGCAAGAGCAGTTGCTACCGAACTTTCTCAGAGAACCGCTCAGCTTCGCGTTGAGCTGGAGGCGGAACTAAAGACCAAGCGTGACGAGAGCGAGCAAGAAGCTCTTCGCATGTATGAATCAGCCGTTAGGCAAGCCCAGCAAGCAACCGAGGAAGCAAACAAGGCTGTTGCCGAAGCGTCCAGGCTTTCAGCTGAGCTGAACGCGGAAGCAGAGCGAATTCTTCGCGAGGCGAAGTTGCAGGCCAACAACGTTACTGAAGATGCACAGCGAAACGCTGGAAACCTAATCAACCAGTCTCGACGTCGTGCCGAGCTACTTGCTCGCAAGTCTGAGGCTTACGCTAACGCGGTAATCGTTGACGGCCAAGAGCGTCTATCCCGCTGGGAGTCTGAGTCGAACGAAATCGAGGACTTCCTAAACACCATGAAGTCTTTGATGTCCACCGAGTCCATGGTGGCAGCCGATGAGACCATAGTTCAAAGCGAATTGGAAGGCACCGCAGCTTCTATAACTGAAGGAGCGGAAGAGCCAGAAGTTGACTACAGCGAGGGCACCAGAGCTAGCTATGAGCCAATCGAAGTCGAGTCCTACGAGGACAACAAGAGAGACTAATTCGCGCTTACGCGCTTTAGAAACTCTGCTTCACTAATTACCTCAACACCAAGCGATTCTGCCTTGGCTAGTTTTGACCCAGCGCTGGCTCCAGCCAACACAAAAGCTGTGTTTTTAGAAACCGAAGATGCAGCCTTACCCCCGGCAGCAATAATTGCCTCTTCTGCCTGATCACGGGTTAGCGACTCAAGGGTTCCAGTAACTACGATGCTCATTCCAGAAAAAACTCCTGATTCCCCAACAGATGTTTCCTGGGTGAAATTAACACCAGCTTTTTTCCAAGCTGAAACTATTTCTTTGTGCCAATCAACCGCAATCCATTCCTTGATGGTCTTGGCAACCACCTGACCAACCCCGTCCACTTCAGCAAGTTGCTCTTCGCTGGCATCAAAGATTTTTTCGATTGAGCCAAAGGTGTTCATCAGAGACCTGGCGGCCACGGGGCCCACGTGCCTGATGGAAAGCGAAACCAACACCCGCCAGGCAGGTTGCAACTTTGCTTTTTCGAGCTCTTCTAAGAGTTTGGTCGCAACAGTTGCGGCAGTGCCGTCCTTCTTTCGGAAATATTCAACTACTTTTTCTTTGCCATCGGAATCCAGCTTGGCCGCGCCCGTGTCAGCATCAACTACGCGAGATCTAATCGGCAGGAGTTTTTCTAGCGTCAGGGTAAATAGGTCAGCTTCAGATTTCACGGGGGGATCCTTTGGCTCCACTGGCTGCGTGAGGGCAACAGCTGTAACAAAACCCAGTGCTTCGATATCAAGAGCGGAACGGGAACCGATGTATGCAATTCTTTCTCGGAGCTGGGCAGGGCAGCTCTTTGCGTTGGGGCAACGAAGATCAACGTCCCCGTCTTGGGCCGGGGCAAGCAGGCTTTGACACTCTGGGCACTTTTTTGGCATTGCAAACTTTTTCTCCGAGCCATCGCGAAGGGCTACCACCGAACCCAAAATTTCAGGGATAACATCTCCGGCCTTGCGAAGGACCACGGTGTCGCCAATCAGGATTCCTTTGGCTGCAACTACCTCTTGATTGTGTAGGGTTGCAAACTCAACCTCGCTGCCTGCCACCCGAATTGGATCCAAAACCGCATAAGGAGTGGCACGCCCTGTTCTGCCGATCGAGACTTTGATGTCCAATAACTTGGTATTGACCTGCTCCGGTGGGTACTTATAGGCAATGGCCCACCTGGGGGCTCTGGAAGTAAAGCCCAGGGTTTGCTGCTTCGAAAACTCGTCAACCTTGATTACAACACCGTCGATCTCGTGCTCGAGGGTGTGACGTTTGGCTTCG
>JBIJBA010000064.1:0-4669 GCA_044345455.1 Rhodoluna sp. | reverse complement strand
TTCCATACCCGGATAACTCACTAACGCTGGCAAAACCAGGAAGCGCAGCAACCGACACCTTGGCCGGTGTGTTATCCGCTACTAAGAGATCCTCAAGCGAGTCCCCCAAGCCTCGACTTTCAAGGGCAGCTCTCAGAGACTTCACAATCCAAAGTGGATGGGAATAAGCAAGACAGAGCCTCTCGTCAACTGAGCCCGCAGACTCTAGAACCTTTTCAATCCACTGTTCGCGCGACCTCTCTGATACTCGACGTAAGACGGCATTCACGAATCCAGCTGCAGACTGAGACGCTCTCTGCTTAGCCAAGTTGACCGACTCATTTATGGCTGCGTGGGCAGGAACCCTCATGCCCAGAATCTGATGAGCCCCTAGAAGCAAAACAATAAGCGCGTGTGAGTCGATGGTGCGAATTTCCCGGGACGAGGCTAGCTCTATGATTTTCTCGTAAAGCAACTTGTTTCTGAGTGTGCCAAAGGCTAGCTCTTGGATAAACCCGGCATCTCTTGAGTCCACTTTCGCGTCACTAAGCAACTTCGGTAACAGTAAGTTCGCATAGGAATCATCCTCAGCCACACGCCTGAGTAGCTCAAAAGCTATAGCACGCATCAGGCCAGTTTCAGTTTCTCAACCCGCAGGCCTCTAAACCAATCAGCGCCGGACATTTGCTGTTTACCGGCTGGTTGCACAAGCTCAAGAACTAGTGAACCCGTTTTGCAATAGACAACTAGCTCCTTTTCCAAAATTCTCATAGTTGACACATCTGAGGTCGAATCGTGAAACCTAGCTCGTATTACCCGGATTATTGTTCCATTTAGATCGAACCAGGCCATCGGTTCTGGATTCATAGCTCTGATCTTGTTCAGCTGACTGAGAGCGTCACCTGTGAACTCTAGTCTTGCAAGCTCGCGATTCGGTTTAGTGGCGGATGCATGAAATCCCGAGATTTCCTGCGGTCTCGCTAGCGCGAGCTTGGCTTCATCCTGTTGAAGAGCATCAACAAGTAGTTGGGAACCAATTCTAGTTAGCTTGCTCAGCAAGGATGCCGTGGTGTCAGCATCGTCAATAACTTGTTCCATGCTCGAGACAATCGGTCCGGTGTCAATACCTGAGTCAAGACGAAACACGGTTACGCCGGTTACTTTCTTTCCTTGCAGGATTGCGTGCTGAACCGGTGCAGGGCCAGGCAGCTCGGGAAGAAGAGAATAATGAAGGTTCAACCATCCCAACCTTGTTGCACCAAGCACTGGTTGCTCGAAAATGCATCCATAGGCAACAACGGCTCCGACGTCCGCTTTGAGAGAGCTCAGCCACTCTAAAGCTTGGTCATCAATTTTGTTTGTCTTGAATGTCTCTAATCCCAGCTCCTGCGCTTTTTGTGCGACGGCAGAAGGTGTAAGTTCACCAGATCGACCAACGCGTGCGTCTGTTCTGGTTAGGACGCCGACAATTTCAACTCCTTCACTCACAAGCCGATCTAAAGTTTCCGCGGCATTTCGGGGAGTCCCTGCGAAAACCACTCTCAGTTTGGCTGTCATGCTAAACAACATCTCCGTCACTCATTCGGACCTTCAAAGCCCTGACTGCTCTGCCGGAGGCGGCAAGAACGGATTTGCCGCGAGACAAACGAATAGCTTCGCCGCGGAGGTGCTTTGCTACCTCAACGGTATCTGAATAGTTGTACTTAACAATCAGACGCCACTCACTCGAATCATTTCCTTTGACGTGTGGAGCTGGTCCTAGTACCTTAACTTTCCCGAAAGTCGCTAGGGATTGTGCGAGTTCAACGAGCATCACTTGGCTTCCTGCGACACTCCCGAGTCGAAGAGCAGGAGGGAGACTTAGCTCCCTTCGCGATGCTAGTTCGTCAGCGGCAATCTCAACTTGTTGCCAGAGGCAGAACTTCTGCGAAAGAGGACCAGATACACCCACTAGGACCGCTTCACCGTCGATGGCTAGTTTGGAAATGGCGTTTGACCAAAGTCTCACGGCATCCTCGGTTGCCCGAAGATTCTGTCTTGATAGAAGTGTTTGGGCATCGAGTATGACAACTGCTCGATAACCCTCGGCAACAAATGGTTCGGCTCCAGCTGTTGCAATAACTAGATTCTTTCCCTGAGAAACGCTCAGCACCCTGTTATCACCAGTTGACTCAATTACCTTCGAGTTTGGAAATGATCGCCCGAGCTCCGAAGCTGTTCTCGAAGCTCCAGCTCTTCCCTTGCTGATTTCGATTGATCCACATTCACAAGCAACTGCAGGAGAGAAAGCATTGCACCAACGGCACTTTCTCACACCAGATCCATCGACCCAAACCGGACCAGCGCAAACCTGACAAGAAACCCTCTTGTCGCAAGATGCACAAAAGAGTGCTGTGGACTCTCCCCTAGAAGCCACTTGAACCAAGACTGAACCGGTTTCCAATCCCTTTTTGATCGCCTTGAAAGCGTGAGAGTCAACCCTGAAACCAGGTTCTGAAACTGAAATCTTAGGCTTTGGGTATGAATCAGAAGAATCATTAAGGTATCCAGATTCAACGAGCCGCTGTATATCAGTTGATCTCGAGTGCGACAGGAAAACTAGAGAGCATTCTTGAATGCTTTGTCTCAACAATGCGCTATCGCGGGTGTTGAGATACGGTGCCGATTGATCGGTGAAGCTCCGATCGCCATCATCGAAGATTGCTAGGGTTCCAAGTTTGTGCGCTGGAGCAAAAATCACAGATCTAGAACCGACAATCACTCGTGGCGTCTCATCCAAAGCACGAAGGTAAGCCTCATAGATTTTGGATTTTGGTTGCTCTTGCGAGAAGTTCGCTATGAAGTCATCAAGGTCGCAAACTCCAAGCGCTTCCAGGAGTGCCTCTTGATCCCGAAAGTCCGGAACAGCAAGGATTGAAGATTTCCCTTCATAAAGATTCAAGGCCGCTATTGAACACATCGAAACCACCCAGCTTGGGAAGCTACGGCTATCGGACCCAACTCCAAGCGAAGCGCTGGCTGGCCTTTCAAGCACGGCATGCTTAGAGCTTTTTCGAACAAGTTCTTGGGCCCGGACGTTCTCAAGCAGTAATGCCGCTATCTCAGGAAACAGTTGCGGTTCAGTTAAATCTATGTGGGATTTGAAAGCTCTTGGCATGTGCGGCGGAACAGCGAGCTTCAGAATCTCACCAATAGATGACGCGGAGCGAGCCGCAAGCTCTTGTAGGAATTCAATCAGCTCCGCTGATAGTGCAGGCCTTGTCCCTATTACTTCTTGAACGCTTGAAAGCTGCCCGGGGAAGTCTGTTGAGGTTTCAAGCTGAAAGATAAAACCTTCGTACGCCTTCGCTGCCTTGCCAAAAGGGACTTCCACTCTTGAGCCAACCAGCGCTACAGACGCAAGCTCGTCTGGGACTAGGTAATCAAAAAGTTTGTCGAGCTGTGGAAGATTCGAGACTACGGCAACCTTCGCAATTACTGGCATAGCTATAGCTTCAGTGCAGAACGAAGTTCCTCTACTCGATTCAACTTCTCCCAGGTGAATTCAGGCAGTTCGCGTCCGAAGTGTCCGTAGGCGGCAGTCTTTTTGTAGATAGGCCGTAGTAGATCGAGTGACTCAACAATTGCTCGGGGCCTCAAGTCAAAGATGTCCCTGATTGCCTTCTCTATCTGCTGAGTGTCAACTTTCTCAGTGTCGAAGGTTTCCAGGTAGATACCAACTGGATTAGCAACACCAATTGCGTAGGCAACTTGCACTTCTGCACGATCGGCAGCTCCGGAAGCGACAACATTCTTAGCTACCCACCTCATGGCATAAGCAGCAGAACGGTCGACTTTCGAAGGATCTTTACCGCTGAAAGCACCGCCGCCGTGTCGAGAAGCTCCACCATATGTGTCTACGATGATTTTGCGCCCGGTTAGACCAGCATCTCCTTGCGGGCCACCGATAACGAACTTTCCGGTTGGGTTGATGAATAGCTTGGCATTCGAGAAATCAAGTCCAGACTCAGAAAGAATCGGATTCACAACCTGCTCGCGAATTGCAGCGTGAATCTCCGCCTGGCTGACTTTATCGTTGTGCTGAGAAGAAACGACAATCGCTTCAACTGTTCGAGGTGTGGATCCTTCGTAGCCAATCGTGACCTGGGTTTTGCCATCCGGCCTAAGAAAGTCAACCTGACCAGTTTTTCTAACTGCGGAAAGCTTTTCAGAAAGCCTGTGAGCTAGAGCAATTGCTGTTGGCATGAAATTACTCGTCTCATTGCTTGCGTAGCCAAACATCAGACCCTGGTCGCCAGCACCCTGTAACTCGTAAGGGTCGGACGAGCCGCCATCTCGAACTTCTAGTCCAGAATCAACACCCTGAGCGATGTCTGGTGACTGCTGACCGATAGAAACTGAAACACCACAGCTTGCTCCGTCAAAACCAATGCTCGAAGAGTTGTAACCGATGTCGAGTACGGTCTTACGAACAATTGCGGGAATCTCAACGTATCCAGTGGTTGAAACCTCACCGGCAACGTGAACCAGCCCTGTTGTCACCATTGTCTCTACCGCGACGCGGGCATTAGGGTCCTCGGTTAGCATGGCATCAAGAATCGCATCTGAGATTTGATCACAGATTTTATCTGGATGGCCTTCAGTAACTGACTCAGACGTGAACTGACGCAAATTGCTCATTTGGATTCCC
>JBIJBA010000039.1:0-8899 GCA_044345455.1 Rhodoluna sp. | reverse complement strand
AAGAACTGGCGCCTGAAGTGAAGTGGTGATTAGAGAGGCAAAAGGTGTAATGAAAAACAGGCCTAAGTAAAACAAACCAGGCAGCAAAAGAAGAAGCAGAATTTTTGGATTCTTTGACTTCCCTGCGGTCTTAAATTTCTTGACCGATACCTGGGTTGACATACTGCTAATTTCCTTCAGGCTTCGCTTCAGGAAGATCGGAGAGTCCGTAGCTGTGCTCAACCTTCCAGCTAACCCAAACCTTGGCACCAAGCTCAGTCACAGGAGATTTTCCAATGTTCTGGGCAAAAACCGTAACTTCCCCAAGGTTTGGAATCTCGATTAGGTACTGGTTACTAACCCCGGTGAATCTAATGTCGATGATCTCTCCGGGGCCAACAACGTTGAGTCCAGCATTGGCAGCAGGCTCAGCATCTTCGTGGAAGAAGGCCTTCTCGGGTCTAACTCCGATTGCGATCTTTCCGGTGGTCTTTTCTGCCCGGCTGGTTGGAACCTTTATCTGTCGTCCCGCAACGCTGATGCTGACAGAATCTCCAGAAGATTCAACTACGTCACCAACAAAGATGTTTGATTGACCTAAGAACTTAGAAACAAAGAGTGTCTTTGGTCTTTCGTAGAGAGCTTCCGGAGCACCCATCTGCTCAATTCGACCCTTGTTCATAACCGCAACAGTGTCGGCCATGTCCATGGCCTCTTCCTGGTCGTGAGTCACATGCAAGAAAGTCAACCCAACTTCCATCTGGATGGCCTTTAGCTCAACTTGCATTTGGCGTCTTAGCTTTAAATCCAGTGCACCAAGGGGCTCATCAAGCAAAAGCAAGGACGGGCGATTAACCAAAGCTCTGGCGAGCGCAACTCGCTGCTGCTGACCTCCAGATAGCTGGGTTGGTCGGCGCTCTGCCAAATGCTCTAGTTCAACAAGCTTTAGAGCTTCGGTTGCCTTTGGTAGCGGGTCGCCCACTTTTCTCTGGCGAAGACCAAAAGCAACGTTTTCCAAAACCGACATGTGAGGAAACAGTGCGTAGTTTTGGAAAACGGTGTTTACCGGGCGCTCGTGAGGCTTTGTTGTGGTTACGTCTTGATTGCCAATCAGGATTTTTCCCTGGGTTGGCGAATCAAGACCCGCCACCAAACGCAAAGTTGTGGTCTTTCCGCAACCAGATGGTCCAAGCAGTGCGAAGAACTCACCGGCTGGAATCTTTAGGTCAAGATCCTCAATGGCAACAAAGCCAGGATATTCTTTCCTGATTCCAACTAGCTCTAAATCTGCCCCTCTGGCAACGAACTCGACGGCCAACTAAGCGCCCAGCTGAACTCTGCCCCAAGCGGTTACGAAGGACTGCTCTTCTTGAGCGGTCAAAGCACGGAATCCGTGAGTCGAAGCTAGGAAAGCCTCGTCTGGGAAGATCAACTTGTTTTCGGCCAATTCAGGATCCAACTTGATTGCTTCCTCGTAGGCTCCAACTACCGGTGTGATGTAGTTCACCCAAGCCGCAAGTTCTGCAGCATTTACTGGGTCGTAGTAGTAGTTCATCAACAATTCAGCGTTCTTCTTGTGGGTTGCACCCATTGGAACGGTGAACATATCTGACGAGATTGTGCCACCTGACTCAGGCATGAAGAATCCAAACTTGTCGAATCCAGCGCCGAAGTTCATCTGGACAACGTCTCCAGACCAAACAATTCCGGCAACATACTCATCGTTGGCAAAGCCATCCATGTATTCGTTACCCGCGAAAGCCTTGATCTTCTTGTCAGCGTAAAGAGCAGCAATGTCGTCGATAACTTCGTTGAAGGCGTCCTCAGTTAGTGAAGAAGCGCTCGTGATGTCAATTCCCTTTGAAAGTGCAATAACTCCAATGGTGTCTCTCATTTCAGAGATAAGCACAATGCGTCCATCGAGCTCCGCTTGCCACAGGTCTTCAACGCTTTCTGGTGCGTCTTTTCCGGTTAGCTCTTTGTAAAGTTCCTTGTTGTAAGCGATACCACCCAAGATTCCCTGGTAAGGAAGCGTATAGTCGCGGTTTGGGTCATAGGCTGCGCCCAAATATGCAGGGGCAACATTGGCCTTGTTTGGAATGTTTGCGGAGTCAAGTTTTTGAACCTGTCCGTCATTTACCAAACGAGCTGCCAGCCAGTCTGTTGGGCAGATCAGGTCTGCTCCAACATCTTTACCTGCGATGAGTTCGTTTCGGTTAATTCCGTACCACTCGTCGTTGTCGTTGTATTCCTCTAGGTACTCAACGGTAATTCCAGATTCCTCTTGGAAGCGGTCAAGTGTTGGCTGAGATAGCTCGTCTTCTGAAAGGTCCATGTAGCCTGGCCAGTTGTACCAAACCAATGTCTTCTCGGAATCCGAGACGTCGGTTGCAGGAACCAAAGCTTCTGATGTTGCGCCACCGCCATCGCCGGCAGGTGCACAAGCAGCCAAACCAAGAGCGGCTCCAACACCGGCCGCTCCAGCTAGTGCGGTTCTACGAGTTAGTGTCTTGCGACGAGACATCTTTACAAGCTCTGCAAGCATCGGGTCTTGTGGGAGAGAGTTTGGATCTTTCATTATTGGCTACTCCTAGTGATTTACGGCGAACAAGGAAAGAGCTGGGTTGTCCCAGACCCTTGGCCTTTATCCTGCCATAAAAATTTCCCGCAAAAGCCAAAAAACCGCCATTTGGCAAGGAGAAATTTGAGCGTGTCACAGGCAATTTCTCACCCAAAATTGCCCCTCACGCCTAGCCTCCCGAGCGGGTATCCTTCTAAAGGCGCCCATTGAGGTTCCAATTTCGAACTCAGGAGAACCCAATGAAGATCTCAATCCCCAAAGAGGTCAAGAACAACGAATATCGCGTTGCGATTACTCCCGCTGGGGTGCACGAGCTTGTCTCTGCCGGCCACGAGGTCACCGTCCAAGCTGGAGCTGGTCTTGGTTCAGCTATTTCCGACCAGGAATACCAATCGGCTGGAGCCAAGATAGGCGCTTCAGCAAGCGAGACTTGGGCGGCTGGAGACCTAGTCCTAAAGGTAAAAGAGCCAATCGAATCTGAGTATCCGATGCTTCGTGAGGGCCTGACGCTCTTTACTTTTCTCCACCTCGCTGCTGATCTGCCTCTAACAAACGAGCTGATCAATAAGAAGGTAACCGGAATCGCTTACGAGACCGTTCAGCTTCCATCTCGCCAGCTTCCTCTTTTGGCACCGATGTCTGAAGTTGCCGGTCGCCTTGCACCACTTGTTGGAGCCAGCACCCTGCTGCGCCAAAACGGTGGCAACGGAATGCTACTTGGCGGAGTTCCAGGAACCCGTCCTGCCAAGGTGGTTGTTCTAGGTGGCGGCGTTGCCGGCACGAGTGCGGTAGCCGTGGCAGTTGGAATGGGTGCCGAGGTAACAGTTTTGGACACGAACTTGAATAGACTCCGTGAACTTGACGCTCTTTACGCCGGAAGACTAAAGACAATTGCCAGCAACACTTTTGAAATTGAGCGTGCGGTTTTGGAAGCAGACCTAGTTATTGGTTCAGTTTTGATCCCTGGAGCCAAGGCTCCAAAGCTTGTCACCAACGCACTGGTCAAGAAAATGAAGCTAGGTGCTGTGCTGGTCGATATTGCAATCGATCAAGGTGGCTGCTTTGAAGATTCCAAGCCAACAACCCACGCAGAACCGACCTTCAAAGTCCACGACACTGTTTTTTACTGTGTAGCAAACATGCCTGGAGCAGTACCTCATACCTCTACCTATGCGCTGACGAATGCAACCTTGCCATACGTGAAAGCAATTGCGAATCAGGGTTGGAAGAAAGCCCTTGCTGCAGATCCAGCTCTGGCTCTTGGCTTGAATACATTTGACGGAGCGCTTGTGAACGAGCCGGTTGCGGTTGCTCACTCGATGAAGGCAACTGAGCTAGCAAAGGTTCTGGCCTAACACCTAAAGGAAAGCCAAAGCTCTCAGCCTGATTGCTACCGCAGTAAATAATCGCACTGGCCCAACCAGAAACATTTATGCTCTTGTGCTTACCTGGATTGATTCCAAGCTGAACCATGTCAATCGGGTCCGAAGATGACATTGCCACCCTGGCGCGCAGGTTTGTAAGCATCGCACGCGATACCCCACTAAGTGATTGGGTTGCTGCAACCAGGTGCACCCCTAGGGACCTGCCACGTGCGGCAATGTCCTCAATGGTAGCGAGGGCCTTTGGTCCACTTGCTAGTGCAGCGACAAACTCATCTACCACAACTACCAATCGAGGTAACAGATTCCCTTTGGCAACATACTGCTCGATACTCGAGCACTTGGCGCTAGCGAACAACCTCTCTCTTTCTGCTAACTCATGAGCTAGCAGGGCATAAAGTTCTAGCTGACTTGCCTGATCTAAATCGGTAGCCATACCAATCGTATCGGCAGCAAACTCTTCAAGTGCTGCGCCACCTTTGTAATCAAAGAGTACGAGCTTGAATTCCTGAGTTGCGCGCAGTGAAGTAATTAGCAGCCGTAGAAATTCAGACTTCCCAGATCCGGTTGGGCCAACAACAATTAGATGCGGCCCGTCAGTAACCAATTCCAGAGTCAGTTCCCTGTTTTCCCTAACCCCAATCCAGCAAAAAAGATAGCCCTGCCCTGCCCCGCTAACCCGGAAACAATCTTGTTTGATGCGATCGAGAGCTTGGGCAAAGTAATCCCCTGCTGATACCCTCGATAGCTCAGCAAGTAGCAATTGATGCCACTGCGCTTTCCAAAGAAACTGAAACCGTGGTAATACTCGGTTACCAATTGCAACTGCTGCATTAGATACGTGCACGACGCTGTTTTCATCAAACTGCGGATAGCGGTTTTTATAGCCCTGAGTTCCAATAAGAATCAGCACCATAAGAACGCTTATGAGTGCTAGCTGCCAATAGCCACTTGAAAAACCAAAACCCAGGCCAATGAGCATCGATGGTAAATACCAAATCCATTGCATAAAGCTAAACCTGCCTCAGATTGAGGCAGGTTTAGCAAACAGGTTTGCAAGTTGTGGATTAGTCCCCGATGTAGCTCATGACGTGCTTGACGCGGGTGTAGTCCTCAAAGCCATACATCGAGAGGTCTTTTCCGTAACCGGAGTGACGGAAACCACCGTGCGGCATCTCAGCAGCAAGAGGGATGTGGGTGTTGATCCAGACGCAACCAAAGTTCAGTCCCTTGCTAAAGCGCATTGCGGTGGTGTGATTCGATGTCCACACGCTGGCAGCAAGCCCGTACTTCACATCGTTGGCATTTCGCATAGCCTCATCAGCATCCTTGAACTTCTGAACGGTGATCACAGGACCAAAGATTTCGTTTTGGATGTGCTCGTCTTTTTGCTGCAGACCAGACAAAACAGTTGCCTCTAGGAAGTAACCATCCCCTGGAAGCTGAGAGCCTCCGGTTTCTAGCTTGGCGTGTGAAGGCAGACGGTCAATAAAGCCCTTGACTCGCTCGAGCTGGTTTGCGTTGTTGACTGGACCAAACAAGATGTCATCACGCTTTGGATCTCCCGTATGGGCATTGGCCTTTACCTCGGCTACCAGTAGTGCCAAGAACTCATCGTGCACGCTCTCGTGCACCAAAATTCTGGTAGCAGCAGTGCAGTCCTGACCGGCGTTGAAGAATCCGGCAACCACAATCTGAGCTGCTGCCTTTTGAAGATCAGCATCTGGGAACACAATTACCGGCGCCTTGCCACCAAGTTCTAGGTGAACCTTCTTGACATCAGCTGCTGCAGACTTGGCAACTTCCATTCCGGCACGAACCGAACCTGTAATAGAAACCATTTGCGGAATTTCGTTTTCAATCATCGCGCGGCCAGTGTCGCGGTTACCGGTCACAACGTTGAATACGCCCGGAGGCAAATGCTCTGCTGCAATCTCTGCCAACAAAAGTGTTGAGGCAGGAGTGGTATCTGATGGCTTCAATACGACGGTGTTTCCAGCAGCAATTGCCGGAGCAAATTTCCAGACCGCCATGTTTAGTGGGTAGTTCCAAGGGGTTACCTGACCGATAACACCAATTGGCTCGCGACGAATAGAAGAAGTGTGATCACGGGCATACTCTGCGGTAGCGCGGCCTTCTAAGTTTCTGGCCGCTCCTGCGAAAAAACGAATTTGGTCAACGGAAGGATCCATCTCATACTCAACCAGTGTTGGTCTTGGCTTACCGGTGTTTTCAGATTCCACATCGGCAGCTTCACCCGATCGAGCAGCTAGTGAGTCAGCAATTCTAAATAGCGCTAGCTGACGCTCGGATGGTGTGAAGTTACTCCACACCTCGAATGCAGCCTCGGCAGCCTTGTAAGCAGCTGCAACATCGGCTTCCGAAGAAACCGCTGCGGTGGCGTAAGTCTTACCGTTAGCTGGATTGACAACATCAGATCTTTCGGAGGAGCTAGCCTCAACGTGTTTTCCATTGATGAAGTTTTTTAGTTCGCGAACTGCCATTTGTTAGTACTCCTTTGTAGAAGAGGTAGCGACCCCTGTTTAGAAACGATTCTAATCCCAGAAAATGACCCCAAAATCACGAGTTTTGTATCGAATTAGTTGCGGTTTGACCCAATGGGAACTGATTCGTTTGCTTATTCAATGGTGGGCTGGCAAAATCCATGTATGTCACGAAGTGGAAGAGCCCAGGCCTCAGCGCTTGACGACGTCTCGAAGTTGATCATCGAGCAGCTCCAAGATGATGGCCGCAAGTCCTATTCCGAAATAGGCAAGGCCGTAGGCCTTAGCGAAGCAGCCGTAAGGCAAAGGGTCCAAAAACTCACCGAAAAAGGCGTCATGCAAATCGTTGCCGTGACCGACCCGGTTCAGCTTGGTTTTTATACCCAGGCCATGGTTGGTATCAAGTGCAGCGGAGACACCAGCGAAATAGCTAACGCTCTTGGCAAGATGACCGAGGTGGACTACGTGGTAATAACCGCAGGAAGCTTCGATATCCTGGTTGAGATTGTTTGTGAAGACGATGACTCGCTAATCAAGATTATTAACTCAAAAATCAGACGGTTGGCTGGCGTAACTTCGACAGAAACCTTCGTATATTTGAAGCTAGCAAAGCAGTTCTACAACTGGGGTACCAGGTAATCCCCTAGAAACGAATGGAATAGAAAAAATGGCAGTTACAGAATCTAGGGCAAAGAAACTTGTTGCCGGGATCAAGTCCCTACTAAAGCGCACCGTCAAATCAGGAGCAGCTAAGACTCCGAAGCTGGCACTCGTTGAGGCGCGTAAGGAAGGTAAGAAGATCACTCCTGCCATGTTGGAGAAGTCAGCGAAGAAGCATCTTTGGATGCACTTCACCCGCCATGGATCATTTGCCAACAAAGAGATTCCAATCATGGCCAAAGCCGAAGGTCACTACGTCTACGACGTGCACGGCAAAAAGTATATCGATGGTCTATCGGGATTGTTCTCGGTAAACGCAGGGCATGGTCGCAAAAGATTAGCTGACGCAGCTTCCAAACAAATCACAGAATTGGATTTCTTCCCCCTCTGGTCATATGCTCACCCGCCAGCAATTGAACTGGCGGAGAGACTTATTTCGTATGCACCGACCAACCTAAGCCGGGTGTTTTTCACCACCGGTGGTGGTGAAGCGGTAGAAAGTGCTTGGAAGATCGCGAAGCAGTATTTCAAGATGACCGGCAAGCCAACCAAGCACAAAGTTATCTCCCGTCACGTCGCGTACCACGGCACCAGTCAGGGAGCGCTTTCGATTACAGGTATCCCGGCAATGAAGAAGATGTTTGAGCCACTAGTTCCATCAACTTTTAGAATTCCAAACACCAACTGGTACCGCGCTCCCTCTTCATTCAAGACCGAAGAGGAATTTGGTATCTGGGCCGCTAACCGTGCCGAAGAAATGATTCTCTTTGAAGACCCAGAGACCGTGGCGGCAATCTTTGTTGAGCCAATCCAAAACTCCGGTGGTTGCTTCACAGCTCACCCTGCCTATTTCAGGCGCCTGAGAGAGATTTGCGACAAGTACGACATCTTGCTGGTGGCTGATGAAACCATCACCGGTTTCGGTCGCTCTGGTGCGATGTTTGCTTGTGAAAGATACGGCATCGAACCAGACATGATGATTACCGCTAAGGGAATTACATCTTCTTACCAACCGCTCGGTGCACTTCTACTTACCGAAAGACTATTTGAGCCCTTCACAACCGGAACCAACATTTTGGCTCACGGATACACCTTCGCGGCTCACCCGGTTGCGTGTGCGGTAGCACTTGAGAACCTAGACATCTTCGATGAAGAGAACCTTGTTGGAAATGTTGCCAAGAACTCGGCGCTGTTCAAGAAGACTCTTGAGAAACTCTATGATCTTCCAATTGTTGGAAACATCCGTGGCGATGGTTACTTCTTTGCAATAGAACTAGTAAAGGACAAAAAGACTAAGGAAACATTCACAGCCCCGGAGCGCGAAAAGTTACTTCGCGGCTACCTAGCTGGCAAGCTTCTGGAAGAAGGTCTTTACTGCCGTGCCGATGACCGAGGTGATTCAGTAATCCAGCTAGCACCTCCGCTTACCATCGGAGCCAAAGAGTTTAACGAGATCGAGCGGATCCTTCGCAAGGTGCTTACCCCTGCAATGAGCAAGTTCTAACACAGGCTATCTATAACCCCAAGGCCCAGTGGGTCTTGGGGTTTAGCTTTTCGACCACGCGCTCCGTGGGCTCATTGAATGTACTTGAGAGTTACTTTCGACGAAATCGCGGGGGAAATTGCAAAACCCCGAGTGGAACGAGAGATTTGAGCAGAGATCTTTTTGATGGGTGCTCCGGCAGCCCGCGCAGCACGGCATCATCCTTAATGCCAATGTGATTTATGTATGCATCATATGGATTCTTTGCCCAGAAACCAGACGCACCCTCTGGATACTTTTTCAGTAGGAA
>JBIJBA010000025.1:0-11816 GCA_044345455.1 Rhodoluna sp. | reverse complement strand
GATTTGGTTCAGTGATGGATTCATAGGTTTCATCCAAGATTTTATTGCCAAAAACACTTGGATTGTGAGACCAGAAGTAAAAGTCTCCTCTCCATTCATACCAGGAGTCTTTGTCATTTTTTCGAATAACAGTCTTTGTCCTTGGGTGGTTTAAATATTGCAAAAGACTGCTGCCATGATGCAGGTCTGCGACATGGTAAGGCGCGTACCACACTACTCTCGGTATTCTCATTTGTAATATATTTGGATTCTCTTGCAATACGGTGGCAATTCTAGAAATATCCAGTGGCCTATTCAGCATCCAGTCCTCCTCCAGCTGAAGGACATAATCCACATCAAGTTGTTTAATGTATTGAAAGATAAAGCCAAGTGCAGCTACTTGACCGACTGACTTTGCTGCTACTGGCACTATCGTAAAGCGATCACCAAAAGTCTTGTTTAGCCACTTAACGTACTTAGCATCTCCCGAATCATCAAAAATGATCTTGTGCTCTACATCGCCAATTAGGTTAGATTCCCAAGAGGCTATCGTTCTTTCTAGGTAGCCTTTGCGGCCATTGCCAAGAATGAACCAGCAGAACTTAAACATTCCTATATGTTACATCGATATCAAAATGGCGTGTGATTGTGAATTGCTCCGGTGTCTTCTTGAAATTAGACGTTAGGCGAGCAACAATAAGTCAGCTCTTCGCCAAGACATGTAAACTCCAAGACCCCAGATGAGTCTTAGGGTTCCGCTTTTCCACAACCCCACAAAACACTATGCCTAGATCAAAAATCGACAATAATTGACTCATGAGCGAATCAGTAATCTCAAGGCGGTCATTTCCTTCCCCTTTTGGTTTCATAACCATCACCGCAGAAGCCGAGAAGATAACTGCCGTTGAGCTTTGCAAGAAGGTGACTTCCCTAGGGTCATCCAAAGTTCTAGACGATGCGGGAAAGCAGTTAGCGCTTTACCTCAAGGGTGCACTTCCAAAATTTAGCCTTCCCTTCAAAGTATTGGGGACACCGTTTCAGCTTGCGGTTTGGAAAGCTATTGCCAAAGTGCCTTTTGGTAAAACTATTTCCTACGGCGAAATTGCCACGGCTCTTGGAAAGCCCCAAGCAGCCAGAGCAGTTGGGGCCGCGGTTGGTGCAAACCCAACTCCCCTTCTGGTTGGCTGCCACCGGGTTCTTGGATCCAATGGTTCGCTAACTGGTTACTCCGGTGGCCAGGGAATCAGGACCAAAAAGCTTCTGCTGGATCACGAAGGCATCGACTATGAGTGAGTTTGTCACCAAGTACCCAGATGGTCTTAAGCGCTGCCGCTGGCCCAAGCAAGATCAGATCTACATCAACTATCACGACACCGAGTGGGGCGTAAAGCTAGAGGGAGAAAATGAACTCTTTGAACAGCTTGCTCTTGAGGCTTTTCAAGCAGGACTGTCATGGATCACTATCTTGAAGCGCAGGCAGGGCTTTAGAAAGGCATTTCATAACTTCAACATCAGTAAGGTTTCCAAGATGACCGATAACGAAATCGAGCGGCTAATGCAAGATGAAGGCATTATTCGAAACAGGGCCAAAATCCGTGCAACCATAAGCAATGCACGCTTAATCTTGGAACTAGATCAGCCACTCACTTCCTTGATTTGGTCTCACGCACCAAAACGAGCCACACCACCTGCAACTAACTTTGAATTCAAAGCCACTACCCCAGAGTCAATTGCGCTTAGTAAAACACTTCGGGGTCTTGGGTTTTCATTCGTTGGCCCCACAACCATGTACGCGATGATGCAATCAATTGGGATGGTAAATGACCATGCACCGGGTTGTTTCAGGAGAAACGACCTTCGCCAGTAGGATTACAGCTGTGAGCCCTGAAGAATTTACGACAATCTATCGGCAGCTTCTGCCACAAATATCGAAATACCTAGCTAGGCGCGTGAGCCCTACTGATGTTGAGGACATAGCCTCAAGAATTTTTGAAATAGCTTGGGCGAAAAGATCTGAAGCTCCCAAGGGCTTTGAACTCCCTTGGCTCTATAGAATCGCTGGATTTGTGGTCGCAAATCACCGAAGAACCGAGAAGGCTAAAGAAAACTTCTTGGTCTTATTCCGGCCAAGGGACTCTGCACCTTCTGCGGAGGACATCGCTCTGAGCGACCTTAGTCTTTCAGAGGCTTGGGCAAAGCTGACCCCAGCTGAGCGCCAGGTTATTTCACTTAGTAGCTTTGAAGGCCTAGACAATGCGGACTCGGCCAGGGTGTTGGAAATCTCGAATAATGCCTTTGCTCTTAGGCTGAGCAAGGCTAAGGCCAAACTTAGAGGGCTGATTTCCTAGAAATTCTAGACATAATCACCAACCTGGCTACATAACCTATATATGAATATTCCAGATGAACTAGATGCCCGTCTGCGTAAGGCAGACCCCGCCAACAATGCAAAGCAAGACCAGTTAGGTGTTGAAATCCTGACCGCTGCGACCAAGTCCCAGCCTAGCTTTGGACTAGCTCAACGCTTTGAGATGCTTTCTGCCAAAGCTCGAGGTTTTGCTCTGGGCGGTTTGGTTTCTGGTGCGGCGGCGATAGTAGCAGTTGCAATTGTCGTGAATCCCACCCAAACGCCGCTAATTCAACTGGCCGCCGCTCCTGCAGCTGGAGCCAATGCATCGGCCATGGCGCCCGAGTCTTCTGACGACAAGATGATGAGCATGCCCTACCCGTTCGTAACTTACGAATACGCGGCTGGGCCAGGCCTTTCCAACGAGGCTGGATCAGGACAGGTTTACAAGCTGGCGCGCACTGGATCTCCAGAGTCAGTTTTGACTACAGTAGCGAATATCTTTGGAGTTCAAGGAAGTGTGAAGAAATATCCCGATTTTAGCGATTTGAATCCTGGTTACTTCTTTGGTGAATCTGATGACCCTTGGGGTATGGATCAGAAGCCAACGGTCTCAATTTGGTGGAGCGGAACTGGATCTTGGAACTATTACAACCCAGGTGACATCACTATGTCATCAAGTCCTTGCGTTGCAGAAGACACTGAAGGCAACTGCCAAGAGTGGGCCGAGGTATTGCCCACCCCTGAACTGTTGCCATCAAGAGCAGAAGCAATTGCCAAAGCTTTGGAGATCTTTAACGCTACTGGCTTAGCCGTCACGGAATCTGATCTAAAAATTGACTACTCGGAATGGGGTGTCTACATTACTGCGGCACTTAGCGTTGATGGGCAACCAACAAGCACCGAGTGGTACATAGGCTGGTCCTCAACCGGAGAACTAAGTTATGCCGGGGGTCACTCGGTGGCTGCGCAAGCAGTTGGTGTGTTCAATACAATCTCTGCCGTGCAGGCAGTTGATCGACTATCAGACTGGCGCTGGTATGGATCACCCGCCTCCTCGTATTACGAAAAGTACCAAGGGATTGCAGCTAGCTCAGGAGTTCGAACCGAGGAAGCGATTGACCCAGGGTTCCCTATTGATTCGACGGGTGAGGGTCAGCTTGAACCAGAAATTGTCACCCTAACCGTCGTTAGCGCCGATCGGGTTCTCGTGAGTATTTGGGACGCCGCTGGCGATGTTTGGTTGGTCCCAGGGTTGCTTATGGTCAACGACCAGGGTTGGTTTGACTCCGTAATTGCGCTGATTGAAGGTGTCATCCAACTTCCAGAACCTTCACCGGTTGATATCATGCCGATGCCGGAGCCAGCCCCAGACTCAACCGTAAGTAACTAGCAAAAGCTGTTTACCTGAGACCTCTAGCTTCAAATTTGCGACCTTAGCAACTGCCACTAGGTCCGCGACAGACTTGGGCTCAGGCCTAGTTATAAGTGCAGCTCTGACGAACTGACCCTTGGCCTGCTTATTGAAATGATTCAACCTCGTGCGTTTGCCTTTTTTGTCTTCAAGAACTACATCGAGTGTGTAGCAGACAAGATGGCCTGGAACAGGCGCTAGCTCGACATAGGAATTGGATCTCATGTCGATCACTATCTCTTTTAAAAACCTCGACCACACCACTTCGTGAGCTTCCTGCCAAAGCGATTTCAGATTCATCCCAGGCAGTTTTGAGCCGGCAGAAAGGCGGTAGTTTGGGATCTCATCCCCGGCCGAAATTAAACCAAAAAGCGAAGACTGGATAAGCACTGCCTTACTGGCTCTAGTTCGCATACCTGAGGTGACGCCGCCTTCTTTGAGTGCGTCATACAAGGTGCCGGTGTATCGATCAAGGGCTGGTAAACACTTGGGGTTAGCCAGATCCAGGTTGACGGCAATCTCCCCAAGTTGCTTTGGTCCAAGCTTTAGGGCCTTAGCCGCAATCGTTGGGCTCTTGCAGATTTCAATCAAAGCCAGCTGAAGCAATTTACGAGTTTTGTCTAGTTCTTTATGGCTCAGAACCTTGGCCTTCTTTTTGCCACCAGGCTCCTTGGTTTCAGACGGTGGGAGCAAAAAGATCATTCCATAAGCCTAGACTTAGACCATGGTCAAACTTACAAAAATTTATACCCGCACAGGCGATGAAGGTCTTACTGGTCTCAGCGACTTTTCTAGAACTCGCAAAACAGATCCTCGTATCGAGGCCTACGCCGACGTTGATGAGGCTAACTCTGCAATCGGTGTTGCTGTTGCGCTGGCCCATGGCGAGTTCGACGCCGAAACTTTAGCTCTGCTATCGCAAATACAAAATGACCTATTCGATTTGGGCGCAGACCTTTCGAACCCCCTCAACGAACACTACGAGTATGAGCCATTACGAGTAGACGCTATTTGGATTGACGCGTTAGAAGAAGCAATCGACAAATACAACAAGCAGCTTGAAAAGCTAGACAGCTTTATTCTTCCTGGAGGATCCGGAGTTGCTGCAGGTCTTCACTTGGCAAGAACTGTTGTTCGCCGAGCCGAGCGCGCCACTTGGCACGCAATCGAGAAGTATGGAACGGACCCTGCAAAAAAGGGTCAAAATAACGGCGGCGTAAGCGTTTTGGCTGCTAAGTATCTAAATCGCCTAAGCGATTTGCTTTTTGTTTTGGCACGTTTTGCCAACATCAAGCACGGTGGCGATGTGAAGTGGATTCCGGCTTCGAATAGACGCGAGCGTCCCGCAAGCACCCGTCCCGAACAGGATTAGGCTAGCGAAGCATTCCTAGCAACAACAGTTACTACGTCATGCTCGACTGACAAGAATCCATCATCTGCGGTAACAACAAGCACTTCGCCTTCAGGCTTGGTAACTCTAACCTCGCCGTTAGCCAAGATTGCGAGCATCGGTTCATGCCCTGGCATCAAACCGATTTCGCCCTCAACTGTTTTGGCCACCACCAACTTGGCTTCGCCAGACCAGACTGCCTTGTCGGCAGCAACTAGTTCAACCCGCAGAGTTTTTTCAGACAAGACTAGTTACCGGATTCCTTCTGAATCTTGGCCCACTGGCGCTCAACGTCTTCAAGGCCACCGACGTTGAAGAACGCCTGCTCCGCAACGTTGTCGAAGTCACCGTTAGCAATCTTGGAGAAACCTTCGATGGTCTCCTTGAGTGGAACGGTAGAACCTGCAACACCGGTGAACTTGGTAGCCATGTAGGTGTTCTGAGACAAGAACTGCTGAATTCTTCTTGCTCTTGATACGGCAACCTTGTCTTCTTCGGAAAGCTCCTCAACACCCAAGATGGCGATGATTTCCTGAAGTTCCTTGTTCTTCTGAAGAATCTGCTTGACCCGAACGGCAGTCTCGTAGTGATCCTTCGCGATGTAACGAGGGTCCAAGATTCTCGAAGTTGAGGAAAGTGGATCCACCGCTGGGTACAGACCCTTGGAAGCAATTTCACGGCTTAGCTCGGTAGTTGCATCCAAGTGAGCAAAGGTGGTTGCTGGGGCTGGGTCGGTGTAGTCATCGGCAGGAACGTAAATTGCCTGCAGAGACGTAATCGAGTGACCACGGGTTGAAGTAATTCTCTCCTGTAGTAGACCCATCTCGTCTGCCAAGTTTGGCTGGTAACCCACGGCGGAAGGCATACGGCCTAGCAGGGTGGAAACCTCAGAACCAGCTTGAGTGAAGCGGAAGATGTTGTCAATAAATAGCAACACGTCCTGCTTCTGCACGTCACGGAAGTACTCCGCCATTGTCAGTGCAGACAAGGCAACACGCAAACGCGTGCCTGGTGGCTCATCCATCTGACCAAACACGAGGGCGGTCTTGTCGATAACACCTGACTCTGTCATTTCGTCGATAAGGTCGTTACCTTCACGGGTACGCTCTCCAACACCGGCGAATACGGACACACCATCGTGGTCTTCTGCCACACGGTAAATCATTTCCTGAATCAAAACGGTCTTACCAACACCGGCACCACCGAAAAGACCAATCTTTCCACCCAGTACGTAAGGTGTCAGAAGGTCAATAACCTTGATTCCGGTTTCGAACATCTGAGTCTTGGACTCAAGCTGGTCGAAAGCTGGTGGCTGACGGTGAATTGGCCAACGCTCGGTGACCTCAATCTTCTCGCCTGGCTTAGCGTTTAGCACTTCACCGGTTACGTTGAAAACGTGACCCTTGGTGACATCTCCAACTGGAACAGAAATTGGCGCTCCGGTGTCGGTAACCGACCCACCGCGAACCAAACCATCGGTTGGCTTCAAAGCAATGGCGCGAACTAGGTCATCACCTAGATGCTGAGCCACCTCAAGGGTAAGAGTTGTGGTTTCTCCCAACAGGTCGATCTCTGTCGTGAGGGCGTTGTAGATCGCAGGGATGGCATCGTGTGGGAACTCGATGTCAACCACCGGACCATTTACTCGAGCGATGCGCCCGGTGCCTGCCTGTGGGGTTGTCTTTGTCTCAGCCATTTCTTATCTTTCTCTTAGTCCTCATCGCCAACGGTGGCTAGTGCATCCGCACCACCGACGATTTCGGAAATCTGTTGCGTAATTTCTGATTGACGTGCCTGGTTGCTCAAACGGGTGTAGTTCAAAATCAGCTTCTCAGCGTTATCGGTAGCGGACTTCATAGCCTTCTGGCGTGCAGCATGCTCGGAAGCAGCCGACTGAAGCATGGCGTTGAAGATCCTGCTCTCGATGTAAACCGGCAACAAGGCATCAAGCACCTTGTTTACATCTGGCTCAAATTCGTACAGCGGGAAGATTTCGCTCTTGGAAGGCTCTTCAACACCCTCGACTACCTCAAGAGGAAGCAATCTCACAACTTCTGGAACCTGGGAAATCATCGACACGAAGCGGTTGTAAACCATGTGAATCTCGTCTACTCCCCCGTCCTTGGCATCAGTGTTGAAATCAGCCAAAAGTGCATCGGCGATTGACTTAGCGGTGTCAAACTCAGGAAGGTCAGTGCCACCAATCCACTGCTGACGAGAAAGACGTCTGCGGAAATTGAAGTAGCTAACGGACTTTCTTCCAACCAGGTAGTAAACAACATCTTTACCCTGGCCCTTTAGAAGAGTCACTAGCTGCTCAACTTCTTTTAGAACGTTTGAGGAAAAGGCTCCAGCAAGACCACGGTCGGAGGTAAAGATAACTACCGCCGCGCGATCAATGGTCTCTGGCTCGGTTGTCAGTGGGTGATCGATGTTCGAGTAGGTCGCTACCGCTGATACCGCACGGGTAACCGCTCTTGAGTAAGGAGTCGAGGCGGCAACGCGTTGCTGCGCCTTGTAGATACGAGAAGCGGAAATTAGCTCCATGGCGCGAGTAATCTTCTTGGTGGTCTGTGCCGACTTGATTTTCTGTCGGTAAACCCTGAGTTGCGCTCCCATATCTCTCCTTTCCTAGTCTCGAATTGGCAACTACGCTTTAGCGCTTTTGCTTGACGATCTTTTCCTGGTTCACTTCTTCTTCTTCCAAAGCATTCACAGCTTCGTTGCCCAAAGAAGAAAGTGGGACACCCTGCCCGGTCTGGAAGCCCTTCTTGAACTTGTCAATGGCGGCATCCAACTCGCGGATGGTGTCATCTTCTAGATTCTTGGTTTCACGGATGGTCTCAATTACCTTGCTGTTGCGCTTTAGGTAATCCAAGAACTCCGACTCGAAGCGAAGAACGTCTTCAACAGGAACCTCGTCCAACTTGCCTGAGGTTCCAGCCCAAATAGAAACTGTCTGATCCTCAACTGGGTACGGAGAGTACTGTGGCTGCTTTAGAAGCTCCATCAACCTAGCTCCGCGAGCTAGCTGCTGGCGAGATGCTGCGTCCAAGTCGGAAGCGAACATCGCGAATGCTTCTAGTGAGCGGTACTGAGCAAGCTCAAGCTTTAGTGTTCCAGAGACCTTCTTGATTCCCTTCACCTGGGCTGCTCCACCTACTCGAGAAACCGAAATACCAACATCGATAGCTGGACGCTGGTTGGCGTTGAACAGATCCGACTGCAAGAAGATCTGACCATCGGTGATCGAGATCACGTTGGTTGGAATGTACGCTGACACGTCGTTGGCTTTGGTTTCGATGATTGGAAGTCCAGTCATCGATCCGGCACCCAATTCGTCGTTGAGCTTGGCACATCTTTCTAGCAAGCGAGAGTGTAGGTAGAAAACATCTCCCGGGTAAGCCTCGCGGCCCGGTGGCCGACGAAGCAAAAGCGACACTGCTCGGTAAGCTTCTGCCTGCTTTGATAGGTCATCAAAGATGATCAGTACGTGCTTGCCGCCATACATCCAGTGCTGTCCGATAGCGCTGCCTGTATACGGCGCTAGGTACTTGAAACCAGCTGGGTCAGATGCAGGGGACGCAACAATGGTTGTGTACTCCAGTGCGCCCGCTTCTTCCAAAGCTGCCTTGATACCTGCGATAGTGGAACCTTTTTGACCAATTGCTACGTAGATGCAACGAACCTGCTTGGTTGCATCTCCAGTTGCCCAGTTGGCCTTTTGGTTGATAATCGTGTCGATCGCAATTGCGGTCTTACCGGTCTGACGGTCACCAATGATTAACTGACGCTGTCCGCGACCGATTGGAATCATGGCGTCGATGGCCTTGATTCCAGTTTGTAGTGGCTCGTGAACTGACTTTCTAGCCATAACGCCAGGAGCTTGAAGCTCAAGGGCGCGACGTGCTTCTGCCTTGATATCCCCTAAGCCATCAATTGGGTTACCCAGTGGGTCAACCACACGACCTAGGAAAGCATCTCCAACTGGAACTGAAAGAACCTCGCCGGTGCGCTGCACTTCCATACCCTCTTCGATGCCCTCAAAGTTTCCGAGGATAACGGTTCCGATCTCACGCTCGTCAAGGTTTAGAGCAAGACCTAGAGTTCCATCAGCAAACTTTAGAAGCTCGTTAGCCATCGCAGAGGGAAGTCCTTCAACGTGAGCGATACCGTCACCGGCATCGATTACGTGTCCGACCTCGTTGCGCGAAGCCTTGTCGCTCTCGTAGGAGTTCACAAAACCCTTCAGGGCATCGCGAATCTCATCTGGGCTGATTTTTAGATCTGCCATTTGCTTCCTCTACTTCTGGGGCGAACCCCGGTTAGATGCTGGCCTAAGCCAGCATCATCTTTGCTTGCTTGAGACGGTTAGCAACGCTACCGTCAATAACTTCTCCAGCTATTTGAACCTTGATACCACCGAGAATTGCTGGATCTATCTCGATGTTAAGACGAAGCTCGTTTCCGTAATCTCTGGAAAGCGACTTCTCAAGTTGCGCTTGCTGCGAATCGCTCAAGGCCGACGCAACTGTAACTGTTGCCACCAAGCGCTCCGCGTAAGCGGCCAGCAACTTGCCAAACTGCTCCAGAACAACCGAGATGCGAACCTTGGCTGAGCCAATTACCGCAAACCGAATCAGCAAGCTAGCTTCCTTGCCAAACTTGCCTGAAATAAGTGCATTCACCATGGTGAGTTTTTGCTCATCGCTTGCCTGCCTTGAGGCCAAAGCAATTTGAAGCTGCTGGTCTGAGTCGACTACCTTACGGAATTCAAACAACTCAGCTTCCAGCTCCTCAAGGGACTTGGACTTGGCGGCGATGGCAGCAACCGATTGAACGGCTAACTGCTCCATCGCATCGACCAGGTCAGATCCTTTAGACCAACGCAGCGCGACGATCTTTCCCGCCAATTCAACTGCCTTGGGCGAAACGGAAGCTCCAAACACTGCACTCAGGGCATTTTTCTTACCCGTGATCTCAGCGGAAGGGTCCGAGAGAATGTTGCGCAGTTGTTTAGATCCAGACATGGCTGAACTGATCACGAAAATCTCTTCCGCGAATCTAAGGTCAGCGTCCACTAGCAGCGGCGTAAGGATTTCCTTAGCCGCTTTTAGTGCTTGCCTGGTAGAGCTCGACATGATGCTTACTTGCCTGCCTTTTCGGAATTTTCAAGATCTTTCAAGAAATCGTCAACTACCTTGGAGGCAGTTGCGCTGTCTTTCAAGCTCTGGCTTACAACCTTGGATGCCAAATCGATTGCCATTGTTCCCACTTCGGAGCGCAAGCTAATCAGGGCAGCTTGACGCTCTGCCTCGATTTGGGCCTTGGCGGTTTGAGTGATTCTGGCCGCCTCGGCTTGAGCTTGCTCTTTCAACTCGGCCAGAATCGCAGCGCCTTCGGCACGCGCTTCTTCGCGAATTGCGCTGGCTTCAGCGCGAGTGTTCTCTTGAGCTTTCGATAGTTCGTCGGTTTTTGCAGCAGCCTCAGATTGAGCCTTCTCTGCAGCAGCCAACCGTCCCTCGATAGCTTCAGTTCTTTCATTGAGTACCTTCTTGAAGCTAGGTAGAACCCTTAGCCAAAAGAAAGTAAGCATGATGGCAAAAACGACCGAAGACCAAAGAATGTCGTAGTCGGCTGGCAGAAGAGGGTTTTTAGTCTCTTCTTCCGCCGCTAAGACGATAATCCTTGAAATCATGGTTTAGTCCTTAACTTTTGCTTAAGCGAAGATGAATGGAGTTGCAAGACCGATAAGCGCTAGCGCTTCGGTAAATGCAATACCCAGCCACATGGTGACCTGTAGTTTTGACGCTAGTTCTGGCTGGCGTGCGGTTGCTTCGATGGTCTTAGATACAACTAGACCTACACCGATACCTGGGCCAATCGCTGCGAGGCCGTAGCCAACTACTGCAATGTTGCCGGATAGCTCGGCGATGTTTGTGATGTCCACTTGTTTTTCCCTTCCGTGGTTTATCCCTGACGGTTGTCAGATCCTTTAGTGCTCATCTGCCAGAGCCAACTGAATGTAAACAGTTGTTAGCAGAGTGAACACATAAGCCTGTAAGAAACTCACCAAAATCTCAAAAAGAGTAAAGGCGAATCCAAATACGAACGTTCCTACCCCGAAGAAGCCAAACAGGCCATCGGCGTAGAAGACAAAGAACTGGGTAGCGCTGAAGCAAAGCACCAGCAAAAGGTGTCCTGCGAGCATGTTCATAGTTAGTCGGAGGGCCAGGGTAACTGGACGAAGAATGAAGGTCGAAAGGATCTCGATTGGCACAACCATCACGTACAAGGCCGGCGGCACACCAGCTGGAGCAACCGCGCTCTTGAAATACCCAACTCCGTGCTTTTTCACTCCGGCATAGATAAAAGTCACGTAGGCAGCTACTGCTAGCACGATTGGGTAACCAATTAGTGAATTAGAGGAAATGTTGAGACCTGGAATGATTCCGGTTATGTTTAGACCTAGGACCGTGAAGAAAACGGTGGTGAGAAGAGGTAAGAACCTGTCGCCGTCAACTTTTCCGAGCTGACCGTGAGCGATGTTGGTTCTGACAAAGTTGAGGGAAATCTCACCCATGAGCTGGAACTTGGTTGGAACAAAGACCTGGTTCTTTGTTGCCTTGTTGAACTGTCTAACCCAGAGAGAAAACAACACGATTAGCAGCAAAACAACTAAGAGT
>JBIJBA010000052.1:0-6619 GCA_044345455.1 Rhodoluna sp. | reverse complement strand
GGTGTCTGGATCCAAGATTGTGACTCCCGCAAGCTGCCACCCGCGACAAATTCGGGCGTTTAGCTCTTTTGCTACTTCTGAAAGCTGACTGCGGTCGTTGATTCCATGAACTAACCAGTTGTCAGCAACAATCTGGGCGACCACAGTGTGATTGTCCTCGACAATAAGTGCCGCTACATCCGTTAGGTACTTCTCACCCTGCGCGTTGTGGGAATCAAGATGGGACAATCCTTGCCTTAGGTGAGCCACGTCAAAGACATATACTCCAGCGTTGATTTCCTTGATCGCCGCTTCTTCTTCAGAAGCATCCAGCTGCTCAACTATTTTGGCAACATTGCCTTCTTTGGATCGAATGATTCTGCCGTAGCCGGAAGGATCATCAACAATCGCGGTCAAAATAGTTGCAGATGCTTTGCTCGAGCGATGTGAATCAACCAGTGCGCTTAGGGTATCTAGATCCATAAGCGGAACGTCACCGCTTACTACTAATACGTCGCCATCAAAGTCGCTTGGAATTTTCGCGAGGCTAACTTCGACTGCTCGGCCGGTTCCTGCGATGTCATCTTGTTCGACCAGAATGGCTTTGGGGAAATTAGCCTCAAGATACTCGGAGAGAAGTTCTTTCTTGTGACGCAACACAACATAGACACCCTTGGACTCCAAGGCTGAAACGGTTGAAACAACATGTCCCAAAAGCGGCTTGCCAGCAAGTTCGTGCATGACTTTCGGGGTATTGGAAACCATCCTGGTTCCATTACCTGCCGCCAGCACTACGCAAGCCAGTTGCCTAGTAGACATCTTCATCTCCCGATCGCTTCACTTGTGCTCCGCCCTCAGGATTCGAACCTGAACTAAACGGCTCCAAAGGCCGCCGTGCTGCCGTTACACTAGGGCGGATCGTAACCCGAAGCACTGATTACTTAGCAAGTCTGCCAGAAAACAAGGTCGTCTCAGGCGAGATTCTCGCTTTCGGCCAACCACTGGGCTTCTAGCACCTGCCTTTGATTCGCTAGCTCCTGGGCCCTCTGGGCAGCAGTTGCCAATCCCTCGTGATCTAGGGGGTCACGAGTTTGCAGATCCACCTGAACAGCCGCCTCTTCGGCTTCCAGTTTCTCGATAGCTCGCTCAAGTTTCTGGATGGCTTTTTGGCTAGCCCTAAGCTCGGCGCCAGAGACCTTTGGTGCTGCCTGTTGGCTTTCGACCTTAACTGCCGCGCCTCGAAGCTCAAGGTACTGATCTACGCCCCGTGGCAAATGACGAAGCGCACCATCACCGAGCAGCGCGTATTGCATGTCAGTCACTCTCTCAAGAAGGTACCTATCGTGGCTGACAACAATTAGTGTTCCTGGCCAAGAATCAAGTAGGTCCTCTACCTGCGCCAACATGTCAGTGTCTAAATCATTTGTTGGCTCATCCAGAATCAACAGGTTTGGCTCACCAAACAGCAAACGAAGTAGTTGGAGTCTTCTTTTTTGACCACCAGATAAATCAGAAACCGGAGTCTGCAGTTGCAAGCTAGTAAATCCAAGCTGCTCGATTAGCTGAGAAATACCAACCTCTTTTTTGTTTACCGTAAAAGTCTTTTTCTCACGAGCAATAAGTTCAAATATTCTCTGGTCGCCAAATTCATCTAATTCCAAAACCTCTTGGCTAAGAATTGCTGGCACTACAGTTTTGCCTAGCTTTACTTTTCCAGAAGTAGGTAGCAGCTGTCCAAGAATCAATCGAAGCAGGGTGGTCTTGCCTGCGCCGTTTGGTCCGACCAGACCGATTCGGTCGCCCGGGCCTAATCTAAAAGTTACGTTGTTTAGAATTTGCTGCGAATCAATCTCGTAGTTCAAGTTTTCAATGTCAAGAACATCCTTGCCGAGCCTGGTGGTAGCTAGCTTGGCAAGACTGACGCTGTCTCTAGGCGGTGGCTCGTTGGCGATCAATTCATTGGCAGCATCGATTCGGAACTTCGGCTTGGTTGTCCTTGCTGGTGCTCCACGTCTTAGCCAGGCCAGCTCTTTTCGAAGTAGGTTTTGTCTTCGCGATTCGCTTGCCGCTTGAGACCTAGCGCGCTCGTTTCGCTCCAGAATGTATGAGGCGTAGCCTCCGTCATAGATCTCGACTGTGCCATCGTGGACTTCCCAGGTGAGATTACAAACCTCGTCTAAGAACCAGCGGTCGTGTGTTACCACCAATAAGCCCCCAGTTGACTTGCCCCAACGGGTTTTTAGATGCTGGGCAAGCCAGGCCACTCCCTCAATATCCAAGTGGTTAGTTGGCTCATCCAGCATCAAGATATCCCACTCCTTGGCGAGCAAAGCAGCAAGGGCCACCCTTCTTCGCTGACCACCAGATAGCTCAGAAACTTTTTGGTCGAAGTCAAAATCTTTTAGTAAGCCTTGGAAGATATCTCTGATCTTGGAGTTTCCCGCCCACTCGTGCTCGGGGGTATCGCCAACTACAACATGGGAAATGGTTTCTGATAGCGCAAATTGATCGAACTGATCCAAAAGCCCGACGCGAACATCACCTCGCTTGGTGATTTGTCCGGAGTCTGGTCCTTGAATTCGAGCGAAGAGTTTTATCAGGGTTGATTTGCCGTCACCGTTGCGTCCAACAATTCCTATTCGGTCACCGTCTTGCACACCAATTGTCAGGTTCTCAAACACTCTGGTTGTTGCAAAGCTAAGGCGGATCTTCTCCGCCCCAAGAAGGTGAGCCAACTAGTTTTCCAGCCTGGTTCCAGAGTTTGATGTGTAAGTGACAAGGCTTGGGTAACCCGCAGCTTTTAGTCGTGTGGCGATTTGTTCTGCGTGAATAGCATTTTTTGCCAGGTGGGCAATAGTTGGACCAGATCCTGAAACCATTGAGCGAACAGATCCAGCCGTTTGACCCGCGCGTAAAGTATCAGCTAGCTCCGGCAGCATCGCAACAGCTGCGATCTCTAGATCGTTGTGCATCAACTTCGCTATCGTCTCTACCTCTCCGGAAGCGATTGCCTGCAACAGTTCTTCGGGAACTTCTGGAGCCTCCAGGGCTGAGACATCTATTCCCTGGTTGATTCGCATGATATCCAGCTGACGATATACCTGAGGAGTTGAAAGCCCTGCTGGGTTGGGAGTCATAACCCAGTGCAGAGCAGGACCATCAGTTACCTTGGAAAGCACTTCGCCTCTTCCAACGCCAATAGCAGTTCCTCCCATCAGGGAGAAGGGAACATCGGAGCCAAGCTTGGCCGCAGCCTCTGGAAGTTTCTCATCCAGTTTTGATCCGAACAGGCTGTTTAGAGCAACCAGTGCGGCAGCGGCATCGGCTGATCCCCCAGCCATACCCCCCGCTATCGGAACGCTCTTGTGAATAACGAAGGACACCTTGTCAGAACCCATGGCTGACCCAAGTTCCTTTAGCTCCTGGCCTGCCCGATAGACCAGATTCGTTGTGTCTTTTGGAACAAGTAGCTGGCTTTCTCGCTCAAAAGGGCCCGCAAAGTCAATTGAGAAGCTACCGGTAAGTTCAACGAGTACTTTTTCTCGAAGATTCAGGGCCTGATAGCAACTTGCCACATCATGAAAGCCATCCTTCAAAAATGCCCCGACGGCAAAGTAAACGTTGACCTTGCCAGGGCTTGAGGCGACAACAATGGGAGGCCCATTGAGCCGTTTCTGCAAAATGGCAACAACTTCATTCCAGTACTTGATCTGGGATTTTCCAACTTGGCTATCGACTGTCCCACTCATCACGAGCTCGAGCTCTGTAACATTTGAATTCCAAGCCGAAACTGTAGACACGGCTTTTTGTTCTCCATCAAAAGAGAAAACTATCTTCGACTGCTCTATTGCATTAACCACTCGCGGAGTTTCCGCCTGCCCCCAAGAAGTTGGATCTCTTAGGATGTTAAAAATTTGCCCCTGGTTTCCTGAGAGAATTGAGACTCCAACAAGTGTGGGCTCAGTCGCGCGATGATCAGTTTCAAAAATCACTTTTGTTTTGCCACCTCAATAAAATCATCAATGCTCAGGTCCTCTCCCCTAGCCTGAGGAGAGACTCCAGCCTTCACTAAAATCTGCTCTGCTTGATCAGGGGAACCTGCCCAACCCGAAAGAGCCTGCCGCAGAGTTTTCCTGCGCTGGGCAAAAGCTCCGTCTATAACTCTAAACACTTCTGCTCGAAGTGTCGTAGGTAGCGGTGTACTGGATTTCTGGAAGTAGACCAACGCAGAGTCAACGTTTGGAACCGGCCAGAAGATGCTGCGTGAGACTACCCCCGCAGCCGAAGCCTTGCCGTACCAAGCTAGCTTCGCACTCGGTGACCCGTAGGTTTTGGACCCTGGTCCTGCAACCAGGCGCGCTGCCACTTCAGCCTGCACCAGAACTAAGACTTTCGAAATCGATGGGAAGCTCTCTAGGAAGTGAAGAATTACCGGAACCGAGATGTTGTATGGAAGATTGGCGACCAGGGCATCGGGCTCAAAATCTAGCTTTGTGACGTTCATAGCGTCAGCGTGAAGTATCTGGCAGCTCTTCTGGGGAGCTTTTTGTTTGAGGGTTGAAGCGAGCCTAACGGCCAGCTTCTGATCGAACTCAATGGCAATCAACTGATCCACTTTCTCAAGCAAGCCAAGGGTTAGTGAGCCAAGGCCAGGTCCAATCTCGACTACTTTGTCTGTGGTGCTCAGGTTGGCAGCAGCCACTATTTTTCGAATGGTGTTTGGGTCGATGACGAAGTTTTGGCCAAGTTTCTTGGTTGGCCGAAGATCCAATTCAGAAGCTAAAGATCTGATTTCTCCGGCACCTAATAGTTCGACCACTAGCTATCCCAGGATCCATAAACGGCCACCGTGTTTTTAGCTAGCTGCCCGGAAAGCTCGTTAGCGTCCATGCCTAACTCGGCGGCCATGAATCGCACGGTGATTGGAACCAGGTAAGGGGCGTTTGGTCTGCCACGAAGTGGCTCAGGGGTCAAAAACGGCGCATCCGTCTCAACCAGAATCAGGTCTTTGGGCATGTGTCGAAAAGAATCTCTAAGGTGTTGATTTCTTTTGATGGTTATGTTTCCAGCAAAGGATGTGTACCAACCTTGCTCTGCACAAATTTTCGCAAGTTCGATATCTCCCGAATAGCAGTGAAAGACAACCCTTTCTGGAGCGCCAACTCTTTGGAGAGTCTCCACCACTTGCTCGTGCGCATCTCGATCGTGGATCTGTAGCGCAAGACCAAAATCTTTAGCAATTTGAATATGTCTTTCAAATGAGTGCTGCTGAAAATGTTTCCCCTGGTCAGATTCGGTTCTAAAAAAGTCCAAACCCGTTTCGCCAATTGCACGGACTCTTTCTTGACTGGCTAGCGCGGCAATGCCGTCGATGTCCAAATCAAGAGCCTGCTTGTTTTCGTACCTGGCTGCTTCATTTGGGTGAATAGCAACCGCCGCAAGCAACCTAGGCTCAGTGGCAGCTATCTCAGCGCTCCATTTGGAACTTTCCAGTGTTACGCCAACTTGAACCGCGCCTAGAATTCCAACCTGGTTTGCCAAAGCCAAGTGGTCTTGGTAATTCATCGGCTGATCGCCATCGGCAATCTCGAGGTGGGTGTGGTTATCGTAGGTGCCAACAAGAAGTGGTTCGGGTAGATCTGGGTAACTTAGCTTTTGTCTGGTTCCATCAGCGTCTTTCAGCTGACGCTGTCTTAGGTGCTCGCTCACGGTAGGAACTAGTCCCGATCTTCTTGCTCAACTCGAGGAAACAACGACTCAAGTTCGTTGATCTTCTTGCCAGCTACCAGCTGATTCCAGCTGGCGGCTTCAAGTAAAGGCTGCGCTTCTAGATCGCCGAGTTCGTGACCAATTGAGGCCCAAAGCTTGGCTGTTGCCTTTGGAATAAATGGCGTGAGCGCAACAGCCAGAGTCTTAAGACCCTCTAACGAGGTATACAAGATCGTGCCGAGCCGAGCTCTGTTGGCCTCATCCTTGGCAAGAATCCAAGGCTCTTGCTCGGTCAGATAAACATTGAGCCCATCCACTAGCTCCCAAATGGCAAGCAGAGCATCCTGGATAGCAACATCGTCCATGGCGGCATCGGCTTGGCGAATGCTGTTGGCTGCCGTTTCTTGAATCTTTTTGTCGGCGTCAGTTATTGATTCAGCTGCCGGAATTACTCCATCAAAGTATCGGTGCACCATTGCAACAACTCTTGAAGCGAGATTTCCAAAACCATTCGCGAGCTCCGCCTGGTAACGAGCAGATAGATCTTCCCAAGAAAAGGATCCGTCTTGACCAAAGGCGATTGCCTTCATGAAGTAGTAACGGAAGGCGTCAGATCCAAAAACATCAGTTATCTGAGTTGGAGAGATTCCGGTCAGCTTGGATTTCGACATTTTTTCGCCACCTACTAGTAACCAACCGTGGGCAAATACTTTCTCGGCAGGCTTTAGTTCCGCCGCCATCAGCATGGCGGGCCAAATGACAGCGTGGAATCTAAGGATGTCTTTTCCTACCACTTGAATCGAAGCTGGCCAAAGTGAATTGAGCTTGGCTTCGTCTTCGCCGTAACCAATAGCGGTTATGTAATTCAGTAGTGCATCAAACCAAACGTAGATAACATGATCGGTGTCCCAAGGGATGTCAATTCCCCAAT
>JBIJBA010000054.1:0-5794 GCA_044345455.1 Rhodoluna sp. | reverse complement strand
AACTTTGTGGACCAAGGTTTTTAGCCTTGCGCCTTTGTGATGAAGTTCACAGCGTCACCAACGGTAAGAAGGTTCTTTACCTCTTCGTCTGGAATCTTTACATCAAACTTGTCTTCGGCGTTAACAACGATGGTCATCATCGAGATTGAGTCAATGTCTAGATCGTCCGTAAATGACTTGTCTAGCTGTACCGCATCGTTAGCAATACCGGTTTCATCGTTTACGATCTCTGCCAGTGCGCTAAGTACTTCTGCTGCAGAAAGTGCCATTTTTTGTCTCCTAGTTGTTTGATTGACCGATTGTAAGTTTAGGGCACAACCACTACTTGAGCCCCGTAGGCTAAACCAGCCCCGAAGCCTATTTGTAGCGCTAGATCACCTGATTGAATGCGACCTTCGGCCATAAGGGCGTGCATCGCCAGTGGGATACTGGCAGCCGAGGTGTTGCCTGTTGTAATGATGTCTCTTGCAACAACTACTGATTCCGGCAGATCTAACTGCTTAGCCATTTCGTCGATAATGCGCTCGTTGGCCTGGTGGGTAACCAGAGCAGCTAGTTCTTCTGGTTTTACTCCTGCGACCTCGAGAGCTTGATTTGCAACTTTGACCATTTCCCAAACTGCCCATCGGAAAACACTTTGACCTTCTTGAACAAGGGTTGGCCAACTTCCGGTGCCATCGCGGAAATCAAGCAGAGAACCTGTCATACCAACTGCTTCCCACTTGGATCCATCGGAACCCCAAACGCTTTTGGAAATTCCGGGTGAATCCGAGGGTCCAACAATTGCAGCTCCTGCTCCATCGCCTAGTAAGAAAGAAATTGATCTGTCGGTCGGATCGATGTAATCAGAAAGCTTCTCGCCGCCAACTACCAGAACATACTTCGCTGTTCCAGATCTGACCAAGCTGTCAGCTTGAGCGATGCCGTAGCAGTAACCAGCACAAGCAGCCGAGATGTCAAAAGCAGGAGCTGGGTTTGCACCGACCAGTTCTGCCAGCAGCGATGCGGCCGAAGGGGTTTGGTACGGGTGGGTAATAGTGGAAAAAATCACAGCTTCAATCTCGGCTGGCTTGATACCTGCTTTCTGAATAGCCTCGTTACTTGCTTCAACGGCCATGTCCATCAAGGACCTATCTTTGCTGGCTCGCATTCTGGTCACGATGCCGGTGCGCTGCCTGATCCACTCATCGGATGAGTTGATAGGTCCAGCAATATCGTCATTGGTGACCGTTAGGTCTCCTCGAGAAGCTCCGAGCGAGTAAATTTTGGAAAAGGCAATTGTTTCAGCTTGGTTTAGCTTCGCCATTTCTAAACCTGCTCTCTGATAAACGCAACGGCCTTTTCGATATCCTCTGGGGACTTCAGGGCCAAGGTGGCAACTCCAGGCATGGCTCGCTTCGCTATTCCAGTAAGGGTGCCACCTGGCAAAAGCTCGATAACAGCACTGACACCATCGGAGACCATCGAATCCATGGTCAAATCCCATCGCACTGGGTTAGAAACCTGATTGATTAGTAGCTCCAAAAACTTATCTCCACTGTTGACTCTTGATCCATCGCTATTGGACCAAATTATCAGTTTGGGAATTTCAGTTCTGATAGAA
Source organism: Rhodoluna sp. (assembly GCA_044345455.1). GTDB lineage: Bacteria > Actinomycetota > Actinomycetes > Actinomycetales > Microbacteriaceae > Rhodoluna. Next base: position 4,191 of record JBIJBA010000054.1, on the reverse strand, counting down.
CTCGCCAAAGAACTAAGCGCAACTTTGGCAGTTTCCATAAAAGATGTGTGAAAAGCACCTGCTACTGCCAAACCCACCACCCGGGTTCCTGGCGGGGGAGTATCAATCAGTTCTTGAATTTTCGCAGAAGAGCCCGCAGCAACTATTTGTCCTTTTCCGTTGTAGTTTGCTGCAAAGAGGCCCAAGTTAGATAAATGATCTAGAACAAGCACTTGTTCGCCGCCAACTACCGCTGCCATTGAGCTCGACTCAAGTGTCGCTGCATGAGCCATCTGTTCGCCTCTAGCTTTGACAAACTTGAGCGCAGCTTCCGTGTCCAATACCCCAGCAATGTTTGCAGCCGCTATTTCACCAACCGAGTGACCTGCAACACCAGCAAACAAAGAATTGTCTTTCAATGCCTCCACTAATACGGCGTGACTTGCCATTGAAGCAGCAACAATAAGCGGCTGGGCAATTTTGGTGTCCTTGATTGTCTCAGCGTCAGCTTCGGTTCCGAAGTGAATCAAATCCATTTCAAGAATTGCAGAGTACTTTTCGATTTCTTGTTTGAATGATTCCAGTTCTAACCATGGAGCCAGAAAGCCTGGGGTTTGGGCCCCTTGACCGGGGCACGTTAGAGCAATCAAGATTCCCTCGATCTCATGGTTGGCTCAGGCTCGTTCATTTTGCCAAGCAGGGTTGCCACCTGTAAAACAAAGGACTCTCTGGCGCCGGTAGCATCCCAGCCGATCAATTCGGAGATTTTCTTTAGGCGATAGCGAACGGTGTTGCTGTGAACAAACATCTCTCTGGCGGTTAGCTCCAAAGAGCGACCGGTTTCTAGGTAAGTCACGAGGGTATCGAGCAAGTCGGGGGAGTTTTTTCTAAGTGGCTGATAGATCTTGTTTATCAGCGTTGTCTTGGCCAACATATCGCCAGCCAGTGCTCGCTCAGCCAATAGATCATCTGCTGAGGTGGGCCTTGGTGCCTTGTTCCAAGCTCCAACCACAGAGAAGCCAGAAAGAGCCGACCTAGCTGATTTGTGTGCATCGGTGATCGAGGGAACCTCGGAGCCAACCACTATAGGACCTTCGGTGAAACCATTCGATAGCCCACTGCATAGAACAAATAGCGATGGAGTCTTCGCTGGATCTAGATTTTCTTCTGGCACTTGACCAACCACAACAATCAGTCGATCACCGTGAATGCCAACCAGAACGTCAGCGCCACTTCTTCTTGCTTCTCTTCGTAAGTTGTCAACATCGGTGCTCTGATCCGAGCCACCAATCATTACCGCAACCGCGCCACGGGCTCTCCACCCAAGAGCGGAAACCCTGGAAGAAAGCTCTTCCTCGTTTTCACCGCTGAGAATACTGTCCACTACCAGAGCTTCTAATCTGGCATCCCAAAGACCTCTCGCTTCTGCTGCCTTGGCATAAACATCAGCTGCACTAAAAGCGATCTCTCTGGAATACAAAAGCACAGCTTCGCGAAGCTCACTGTGCTCTTGAACTACTCGATCTTCAACAACTTGTACTACCACGCGAATAAGTTGCAATGTTTCTTGCAAAGATATCGAGCGAAGTAGCTCCCTTGGTGCAGTCGAAAACACATCGGCAGCAACCCAGGGTTGCGAAGTCGGGTCTTCGTACCAGGCAAGAAATGAAGTGATGCCAGCTTGCGCTACAAGTCCAACGGCAGATCTTCTGGCAGCTGGCATTTTGGAATACCAGGGGAGAGTCTTATCAAGACGAGCTAATGTGGTGGTTGCTAATTCTCCAGCGATGGATTGCAACCACTCAAGGGTTTCGTCCTTAGGCTTCGCCACCGGCAGTTCCGCTTGTTCCTGCGTTTACGTTGTGCAGCTGGTAGCGATCAATAGCCAGTTGCAACACTGAATGATCCAGCTCGCCACGAGCCACAAGTTGTTGCAATGAGCGCACCACAATCGATGGTCCATCGATCTTGAATTCGCGTCTAGCGGCAGGTCTGGTGTCGGAGAAACCAAAACCATCAGCGCCCAAAGTGGCATAGTCGCCTGGCACCCAGGCGCGAATCTGGTCCGGAACCGCGTGCATGTAATCGCTGACTCCAATAAATGGTCCAGAGGAGTTTTGAAGCTTATTGGTGACATAAGCAGGCTCTACATCATTATTTGGATAGAGGAACTTCTCTCTGTCCTTGTTTAGTCCATCTCGTCGAAGTTCGGTCCAGCTCGTTACCGACCAGATGTCAGCAGAAACTCCCCAGTCCTTGGCTAGAAGATCTTGTGCCTCGTAGGCCCAGGGAAGAGCCACTCCAGAAGCCAGAATCTGAACCTTGCGTCCCGGAACTGGGTTTTCGCTCACGCGGTGAATACCGCGCAGGATTCCGTCCACGTCAACGTTTTCTGGTTCCGCTGGCTGAACGTAGGGTTCGTTATAAACAGTTAGGTAGTAAATAACGTTTGGATCTTTATGCTTTTCGCCATACATGCGCTCAAGGCCTGCTTGCATGATGTAACCAATTTCATATCCGTAGGCCGGGTCGTAGCTAATAACTGCGGTGTTAGTTGACGCCAGAAGTGGCGAGTGACCATCGGCGTGCTGCAATCCTTCGCCGGTTAGAGTGGTGCGACCTGCGGTCGCGCCAATCATAAAGCCTCGGGTCATTTGATCAGTGGCTGCCCAAATAGCATCGGCGGTGCGCTGGAATCCAAACATCGAGTAGAAAACGTAAATAGGAATCATGGGCTGACCTTGAGTGGCGTAACTGGAGCCAACCGCGGTGAAGGCAGCTACCGATCCCGCTTCGTTAATTCCGGTGTGGAGAATTTGACCAGTTTCTGACTCTTTGTAGTTCAGCAGTAGGTCGCGGTCAACCGACAGGTAATGCATTCCAGCAGGGTTATAAATCTTTGCGGTTGGGAAGAAGGCATCCATTCCAAACGTTCTTGCCTCGTCAGGAATGATCGGAACAATTCTTGGACCAAGTTCTGAAGATCGCAGAAGATCCTTTAGTAATCTAACGAAAGCCATGGTGGTGGCAACCTCTTGGGTTCCAGAGCCAGCCTTTGCGATGTCATAAGTTTTGTTTTCTGGAAGAGCAAAGCTCACATACTTGCTTCTTCGTTCTGGCAGGTAGCCACCTAATTCTCGACGGCGCTCGTGCATGTATTGAATCTCTGGCGTTGAGTCAGCTGGCTTGTAATACGGAGGTTGGTATGGATCGCGCTCTAGCTCGGCGTCGGAGATTGGAATGTGAGTTTCGTCACGGAACTGTTTTAGATCGGCCAGGGTTAGCTTTTTCATCTGGTGAGTAGCGTTTCGACCTTCGAAGGTCTTACCAAGGGTGTAACCCTTGATGGTCTTGGCAATGATGACGGTTGGTTGACCCTTGTGCTCGGTTGCGGACTTATAGGCAGCGTAGATCTTCTTGTAGTCGTGACCACCGCGTCTTAGTCCCCAGAGCTGGTCATCGGTCATTGGCTCTACCATCTTGGCGGTTCTTGGGTCGCGGCCAAAGAAGTTCTCTCTTACGAAAGCCCCTGATTCGGTTTTGTAGGTTTGGTAGTCACCATCGGGGGTTCTGTTCATTAAATCTACAAGTGCACCTTCGGTGTCCGCGCTTAGCAGTGGATCCCACTCGCGACCCCAGATGACCTTTATTACGTTCCAGCCGGCACCTCTAAAGAACGACTCGAGCTCCTGAATAATCTTGCCGTTACCTCTTACTGGGCCATCCAGGCGCTGCAGGTTGGCGTTTACAACGAAAGTTAGGTTGTCTAGGCCGTCATTGGCAGCCAGTTGTAGTGCACCGCGGCTTTCGACCTCGTCGAGCTCGCCGTCTCCTAGGAAGGCCCAAACGTGCTGCGAGGAAGTGTCGCGGAAATTGCGGTTATGTAGGTAGCGGTTGAACTGCGCTTGGTAAATCGCATTTATTGGCCCAAGTCCCATCGAAACAGTTGGGAACTGCCAAAACTCTGGCATGAGTCTTGGGTGAGGATAAGAAGAGAGTCCACCACCTGGGTGAGATTTCTCCTGACGGAAACCATTTAATTGGTTTTCGGAAAGCCGGCCTTCCAAAAATGCACGAGCATATGGACCAGGGGAAGCGTGGCCTTGAATGAAAATCTGATCTCCACCGGATGGGTAATCTTGACCCTTAAAAAAGTGATTGAAACCAACCTCATATAAAGAAGCAGAACTAGCAAAAGTTGAGATATGTCCA
>JBIJBA010000058.1:0-5427 GCA_044345455.1 Rhodoluna sp. | reverse complement strand
GTGAGAAATGTCGAGCTTATTTTCAACATATGGAATGTGCACAGCCCAGAAAGTCATCGAAGATCCAGCAATGGTGAAGTAAGCAAAGACTGCAAACCGGGCCTTCTGCAGACTTGTCATGATGCCCCTTCATAGGCCTTAGGCCAACTACACCTATCTTAGATAGCCTGTCAGGCATGGGAACCAGCGTGAATCAGGTCGCAATTTTGAGAACGAGCTCATTGGTAGCTGCGTCCTTCTTAGTGCACCTTTGGGGACTAACCACAAGCAAGCTTTTTCCAGACGCAATCTCGTTTGGCGACCTGAGTCTCTATGACTATTGGGCCTACCAAGTTGATAACGGAACTGGGGTCTATGGCCTGGTAACCGAATGGGTCTATCCGGCCCTAGCTTTTGTTCCAATTTGGATTGCTGGTGCACTCAACATAGGTAGCTACGAAGTTTCCTGGCTTACTCTGGTTTTTGTGCTAAACACGGCAGCTGTTTTGCTCATGGTTCGTCCAGCAACTAATGGGAAGCTATTTTCTGGAAGCTACGCCAGCTGGGCGTTTCTTTTAGCACTATTGTTTTTGGGTCCCGTAGCAGTTTCAAGAATTGATTCAGTGAGTGCAGCTCTGGCAATTTTTGGTTTGGTAGCCATCAGCAGAAATTCCACCGGAATAGCCGCGGCTTTTTTCACAATTGCTGGCTGGATCAAGATATGGCCGGTTGCATTATTTGCGGCCATGATTGCAGTTTTCAAAAATAGAGTTCAGGCAGTTGTTGTTGCAACCATTATTAGCGCCAGCGTTGTTGGCATAGGCCTGCTAGCTGGTGGAACAAAAGTTTTTGGATTCGTGCTGCAGCAGCAGGAGCGTGGAATCCAAATCGAATCTGTTATGGCTACGCCTTGGATGTGGTTGGCCAAATTTGGATTAGCAGATATATTCTTTGATGACGTTGTGATAACCAACCAAGTTTATGGGCCTTTGGTGCAAGAAGTTTCTTCAGTTGCAAACTACATCCTTTTCATCGCACTAGGAATAACTGCTTTCTTGGCTTTTCGGGCTATTCGAGCTGGGCGAGATCGCACGCAGGTGTTTGTGTTTGCTGCCCTCACAGGAGTTCTGGATCTAATTGTTTTCAACAAGGTGGGCTCACCTCAGTTCATAATTTGGTTGGCAGTTCCGCTGGTTGCGCTGATCTACTTCGGTATCAATAGACCTAAAGTCGCGCTCTTGGTGGGTTCAGCTATTTTGCTGCTCACCCAGCTTGTTTATCCAGTGTTTTATATCGACTTACTGAGACTAGAAACATTGCCACTTTGGCTGCTAACTCTTAGAAACTTGCTGTTGGTTGTTTTACTTGTCTGGGCTAATGTGCAGCTTTCAAAAAAAGCTGACCTAGCTATTGGCTGAGTGCGTCTATAGCTAGTTCTGCGAGCAAAGCTGAACCATCTGCTAATACTGCATCGTCAAAGACCGCTTTATTGGAGTGGTTGGTGGCCGCTGTTGCTGGGTCCGTGCCCACAGGTGCGGCACCCATAAACACGAACGCGCCTGGAATCTCTTGCACGATTGATGCAAAATCCTCTCCGCCTGCGATTGGGGTTGGAAGATTCAAATACCGACCAGGACCAAAGATTTTTGAAGTTACTTGCTCGACTGACTTGATTGCCTCTGGGTTATTCATCAAAACTTTGGTTGGGATGCTGAATTCAACGGTGGCGGTGAGCCCAAATCCTTGCGCAATTGATTCGGCTAGCTCTTTGGCGAAAGTCCTCAACTTAGTGGCGTTTTCCTCCGAGAAGACTCGAACCGTGGCACCAAAAGAAGCTGATTCAGGAATTACATTTGTTGTTGCCTGATCTCCAGCGCTTACCCAACCTATGTTGATAATTACCGGGTCAAATGCGTTGAAGCGTTTTGTCACCATAGTTTGAAGAGCGGACATGATTTCGTTCAGGACGCTGATTGGATCTTTCGATAGCCACGGCATTGATCCGTGGCCGCCACTGCCACTTACTGTTACAACCATATCTCCCGCTGAGGCCATTAGCGCACCCGCTTTCGAGCCCATCATGCCAAGCGGGTATGAACTAAATACGTGAAGACCATAAGCACGAATTGGCTTATTGCCAGTCACCATGTGATCGCCTTGCTCAAGCATAAAATCCGCTCCGTGGTGGCCTTCCTCGCCCGGTTGAAAAAATATAATGACATCGCCTTTGAGTTGGTCTTTTCTTGAAGCAAGAATCTTTGCGGCACCAACGCCCATGGCCATGTGTAGATCGTGACCACAAGCGTGCATGAAACCATTCGTGGATGCGTATTCCAACCCGGTGTCTTCAACCACGGCTAGGGCGTCCATGTCCGCACGAAGCAAAACAGTTGGGCCAGGCTGGGAGCCTTTGATGTGTAAAACAGCCGAACTAATTCTCTTACTGGTTGTAATTGTTCCCAATCCGTCGATCTGCTCGAGGATTACTTTTAACGTGTTTGGTAACTCAAGGCCGAATTCTGGAATGGTGTGCAGTTTTCTTCTTAGTGCCTGAAGCTCTGGAAGCATAGCTTGGGCTTGGGCTAGCACGTCTTGGGTCATAGTTTTATTGTGCCACCTGGCTTAGATCAAGTGATGAGAGCTTTTGAGTTGCCAGTGCAAAAGGTGCGAGTTTTGATTATTGGCCAAGATCCTTATCCAGCACAGGGGGTAGCTTGTGGCTTGGCTTTTGCACACTCACCAGCTACTAAAGCGCCCCAAAGCTTGAAGAATCTTATGAAGGAGCTAAAAAGTGACATTCCGGTTGTTTCTAACTCTGGCGACCTAGTCAGATGGGTAGATCAGGGTGTGTTACTTCTTAACTCGGCCCTAACAACTCAAGTGGGATTGTCTGGAGAACATCAAGAAATTTGGAGGGAATTTATAGAGGCCGTGGTGACCGAGCTAGATCAATCAAAATCGGGGAAGTTCACTTTTCTAAGTCTTGGAGCCAAAGCCAATAAACTTTCGCAAATAATCGAGCACGGTTTGATTATTTCCGCTCCGCACCCCAGTCCACTGTCCGCTCATCGGGGATTTTTTGGCTCAAGGATTTACTCTCGTGTAAATAAAGTTCTTTGTGATCAGGGTCAAGAACCCATAGATTGGTCTTGTTAGGGGAATTGATGACTAAGCGCTTGTTCGCTCGTGATGGCTTTCTAAGTTCCTTGCGCGCTAAGGATTCCAGAAAGCTCACTGGCGAATCAGTTGCGTCAGTAATTCGACCAGCTACCCTGGAAGATTGCGAGGCGATTCTTGACATTTACAATTTCTACGTAACTAAATCTCTAATTTCCTTCGAAGAGGAGCCCACCGACATCGATTACTGGCATGAGAAGTTCAAACTTTTGGCTGAGCTAGGTCTGCCATTTCTTGTTGCCGAATCAGATTCTCTGGAGATTGCGGGCTTTGCGTATCTTGCGCCTTGGCGTCAAAAATCTGCATATCGCACTACTGCCGAGAACAGCATTTACTTGAAAAAAAGCGCCATAGGCAATGGTCTGGGTTCTCAGTTACTCGGCGAATTGTTGCGCCTTGGCAAACTGGCGGGAATTAAAGAGGTGGTTGCTGTGATTTCGGACAGCGGGGCAGAAACATCCATAGAAATGCACAAAAAATTCGGGTTTAGGAAAATGGGGCATCTTCCGAGAGTTGGCTTCAAGCTCAATAACTGGCTTGGAGTTAACTTGATGCAAAAGAGCCTTTAATCCCAACAAAATAGAAAAAGACTCGCTAGCTTGCGAGTCTTTTTGCTTTTGGTGCGGAAGGTGGGACTTGAACCCACACGTCCTTTCGAACGCTGGAACCTAAATCCAGTGCGTCTGCCAATTTCGCCACTCCCGCGTTCCTCACATAGTCTAACCACTGTTTATAACCGCCACATAATCAAATTCTGAGCACGGCCGAGCCTCAGGCGCTCAAGCCAGCTGATGGATTTTGGCTGTGGATAAGCTCAACCTCTCTACTAGCTTCTGAGGCAAGCTAGCCCTCCAACTAATCTTGGAGGATAAATGGTTTCGCTGGCATCAAGCCTTTCAGAGCGCGCTCGAAGACAAATTGTTGAATCAAAACGAAACCCTGCGGATGCAATTGACGCGGTAATTGATTTCTCAGTTGAGCAAAATCCCTCAAATCACTTACTTGTTGACGAGTCCGTACTTCGGTCAGAAATCCAAGATCGACTATCCGGCTACGGACCGCTGCAACCTCTACTAGATAATCCAGCAATCGAAGAGATTTGGATTAACTCCACAGCTGAAGTCTTTGTCGCTAAATCGGGCGTCACCCAGAAGCTTCTAATTGCAATACCTCAGGAACTCTTGGCCACTCTCGTTGAAAAGATGCTTCGAGCAACAGGTAGAAGAGTGGATCGCTCGTCTCCGTTTGTGGATGCTTCGCTTGAAGATGGCTCAAGACTGCACGTTGTGATTCCAGACATCACACGAAACTCCTGGAGCATCAACATTCGTAAGTTCCCTAGAAGCGTATATACCCTTGCTGACTTAGTTGAGCTCAAGACAATAACTTCACTACAGTCAAATTTCCTCAAAGAAGCAGTCATGGCGGGAAAGAACATTCTGGTTTCTGGTGCTACTCAGGCCGGTAAAACTACTTTGCTTTGCGCTTTGCTAAACGAGGTCGCCAAAAGTCATCGCATAGTAAGTGTTGAGGAGACCTTTGAAATAAGAATTGAGAGCGCCGACTGGGTTGCCATGCAGACCCGGCAGCCAAACCTGGAGGGGGTAGGGGAAATCTCTTTGCGCAGGTTAGTAAAGGAAGCTCTTCGAATGCGGCCCGGTCGAATAGTGGTGGGTGAGGTCAGAGAAGCCGAGAGTTTTGACTTACTGATTGCTTTGAATTCAGGCCTTCCTGGTTTGTGCACGATTCACGCTAACTCGGCCAAGGATGCGGTTAACAAACTCTGCACTCTTCCTCTTTTAGCCGGTTCAAATATTTCTGCTGACTTTGTTAACCCCACTGTTGGTTCATGCATTGATTTTGTAGTTCACTGTCAGATGCTTCCCTCAGGAAATCGCAGAGTTCAAGAGATTGCGAGTGTTAGCTGGGATCAGCAAGGTAATGGTCTTGAGGTCACTCAGGTGAAGCTGTGAAAACTTTAGTGCTCCAGCTACAGGCAGCGGGCCTTGGTCGTTACCGGCCGCGGCATATTGTTATTGCAACAGCATCGGTTGCAGCAGTTGTTGGTAGCTGGGCTCAGCTCACTTTCCAAGTCCTGGGACTTAGCTTCTCGATAGCAATTGCAGTAATTGGCCTCAGTTTCGAATTAGTAAGCCTTCGTGCAAAAGCTAGAGGTGATGCAATCGCACAATTGTGGCCAGAGGTGATTGAATCACTTCAGTCTGCCGCCAAAAGCGGTATTGGTCTCATTGATTCAATCAGTGAAGTTGG
>JBIJBA010000074.1:0-4134 GCA_044345455.1 Rhodoluna sp. | reverse complement strand
TAGTTGGTTCCTGCTGCTTTCGATGGGTAAAACGTGAAGCGGAATTTGCCGATTTGAATTTCAGCACCTGCTTCTAGAAGGGCGCTTTCAATTCGAACCCCATCGTAGTAGATGCCGTTTAGCGATGCCAAATCCTGAACTTGGAAGGAATTGCCATGACGACGGAATTCTGCGTGGCGTCTTGAGACCGTGACATCGTCCAAGAAGATGGCAGAATCTGGATGCCTACCAACAGTTGTAACATCCGCATCGAGCAAGAATCTGGCTCCAGAATTCGGCCCCTGACGGACAATCAAAAGTGCGTTTCCTTGGGGCAGGGCATCAACGGCAGCAGCGTGCTCGGGGTTGAGATCGGGATTATCGTCGTTGAGCCACTCGGAGTTGAAACGAAGAGTCTTTTCTGCTTCATCGCGCTTATCGTCGTTCATTTCACCCTCCCCCTTTGTTATCCAATAGATTACTGCTTTTTCTAGGCTCCTGACGCCATAGCAAAATCAGGTGCCAGAGGTATACAAACCCAGACCACCAGTAAAGCGCCACCCCCCAGAGAGCAAATGCCCAAGCCAAAGGAAGCAGGATGAACTGTGCCTCAACAAAGATCTTGCCCATGAGCAGTAGCGGGAAGGAGTACAGCAACGCAAAAGTGCTTGCCTTACCGAGGTAGTGAACCGGAAGAGTTGAGTATCCAAGGGACACCAGAGCTGGCAGTGAGATTAGCATGAGTAAATCCCTACCGATCACAAGCGCTGCTAGCCACCAAGGGATATGTCCCGTGATTGACAGCGCCAGTAAAGTTGCAAAGATGTAAAGCCGATCGGCTACCGGGTCTAGAACCTTGCCCAGCTTGGTCATTTGATTGAGCTTGCGCGCCAGATAGCCGTCCAAGAAGTCGGTTATGCCAGCAACCATCAGAACAAAAATGGCCGATAAGAACATCTCATTTAGAAGTAGCCACAAAAACACCGGCACAAGGGCTATCCGCAGAAAGCTAAGCAGGTTCGGAATGTTCAGCACCTCACCATTGAGGAAGCTTGATCTCCGGGCTTCAGGCATAGCTTGATTGTATTGGATTGACTAACTTGCGTAAGTTCGAATGTTTCCTAGTCGGGCTAGCGGGATTTGAACCCACGACCCCTTGACCCCCAGTCAAGTGCGCTACCAAGCTGCGCTATAGCCCGTCTAAACAAAAAGCCTAGCGCTTGCGCTTTTCTCTAACCCGCATGGAGATCTCTATTGGGGTTCCCTCGAACCCAAAGCTTTCACGCAGTCTTCTTTGGATGAACCTGCGGTACTGCGGGTCCAGAAAGCCTGTTGTGAAAAGAATGAACTTTGGTGGCCTAGTGGAGGCTTGGGTAGCGAACAGGATTCTAGGCTGCTTGCCTCCCCTAACTGGGTGAGGAAACTCCATAGCTAGCTCTTGTATAAAGGTATTGAGCTTGCCGGTAGGAATTCTTAGATCCCAGTTGTGTAGGGAGACCTCTAGAGATGGAACAAGTTTTTCTAGGTGGCGGCCAGTTAGGGCCGAGATGTTTACCCTTGGAGCCCAGGAAACGTGAGAGAGGTTCTGTTCGATTTCTCGCTCCAGATACTTCCTTCTCTCATCGTCCATCTGATCCCATTTGTTGAAAACAAGTACTAGTGCACGTCCTGACTCGAGAGCGAGATCAACAATTCGGATGTCGCCATCGCTTAGCGGTTCGGTCACATCAAAAAGCACTACCGCCACCTCAGCTCGTTCCAGAGCTGCCGCAGTTCTCAAAGATGCATAAAAGTCTGCTCCCTGAGCAAGCTTGATTCTTCTTCTGATACCCGCGGTATCAACAAATCGCCAGGTCTTGCCACCTAGCTCTACCTGCTCATCGATTGGGTCACGGGTGGTCCCAGCTATTTCGCTTACTACCGCCCTAACTTTACCCACGGCTTTGTTCAGTAGCGATGACTTGCCAACGTTAGGTCTACCAATCAGGGCGACTCTTCTTGGTCCACCAAATTCTTGCTCAGCAACGTTTGAGATAGCAGGAAGCTTTGTCATTGCGGCGTCCAGCAAGTCCGCTACCCCACGACCGTGAACTGCAGAAACGGGATGTGGCTCACCAAGCCCCAGAGACCACAAGGCTGCTGCTTCTGGCTCTTGTCTAGCGTCGTCAATCTTGTTCGCTACCAAGATGACTGGCTTGCCAGATGCTCTTAGCATCTTGACTACCCTTTCGTCGGTAGCGGTAGGGCCGACCATCGCGTCCACCACAAACAAAACAGCATCGGAAAGCTCAACTGCTACCTCGGCCTGGGCCGCTACCGCTGCATCAATTCCTTTGGGGTTTGGCTCCCAGCCTCCGGTATCAACCAGGGTGAATTTTCTGCCGTTCCATTCGGCTTTGTAAGAAACTCGGTCACGGGTAACCCCAGGAACATCTTCAACAACCGCTTCACGACGGCCAAGAATTCGATTTACTAGTGCGGATTTACCAACGTTTGGACGACCAACAATTGCGAGCACTGGAAGAGCTGGAAGGTAACCTTCGAAGCCTTCCTCAGACAATTCAATTTCTAAAAGAGCTAAGTCTTCTTCATCTAGCTCGTAGTCGCTTAGCGACCCGCGCAGCACGTCGGCGCGTGCTTGCTCGTCGAGCTGATCTTCTTCCATTTCTTTATTCCTTAGCCAGTTAGTAGTTGATTAGTTCAACCAAGGCAGTCACCGATTGCTCGAAGTCGAGTTCGGTGGTGTCTAGAAGGGTTACCCCAGGTGCTGGGTTCAAAAAGTCGACAACCTTTGAATCCTTCTTGTCTCGATCGCTGAGTTGGGCTTCTAAGGAACCGTTTCCCGGCAAGTCAAGTGATCTTCTACTAAGTCTAACTTCTTCGCTTGCAGTTAGCAGAACTCTAACTTTGGCATCAGGCATCACCACCGTGGTGATGTCCCTACCCTCAACGATGATTCCAACGCTTGGGCAGCTAGCAGCCAAGGATCTAGTAATTTCTCTCATAAAGCTGCGAACCTTGGGTTGAGCAGCAACTTTACTTACATTCAGCTCGACCTCTTGGCTCCGAATGGCTTCCGTGAGGTCTTTATCCCCAACCTTCACCCAATAGTTATCTGGGTCTGTCGAGATCGAATAATCGAACAAAACATCGAGGTCTTGCTCGCCAACGGTTGCAAGATCAATCCCGGCATCTAATGCGGTCTTGGTTAGTGCTCGGTATCCAGCCCCGGTATCTAGATATCCAAAGCCAAGTTGCCTGGCGGCTTGCTTTGAAACACTTGACTTGCCAGATCCCGCTGGTCCATCAACTGCGACTATGGTCTTGCTCATCCGACAATCTTCCAACCGCGGCCAGCCAAAGCCGAAACAAGCTCAGCTTCCGAACTTGGCAGAACGTAAAGTTCTGGAAGTCCAACCTGTGCTCCGGTTGCATGCTCCAAGGTCAGGTCTTCAAGGTTGATACCAATCTGGCCGATCTCAGTAAGTAGCCTGGCAAGCTCTCCAGGTTTATCGTCAATCATGACCGTTACCTTGGCGTACTTTGTTGCACTAGAACCGTGCTTACCTGGAATCTTGGACACTCCTTGGTTTCCAGATTCAAGTAGTTTTCCGATGCTCGTTAGCGAACCAGGCTTTGATGTGTCTTGCAATGCTTCGAGAATCTGGTCCAGGTCATTTCTCACATTTTTCAAAACATCAGACACCTGTTGGCTGTTCGCTGAAAGAATTTGCATCCAAAGCTTAGGATCAGATGCAGCAATGCGGGTGGTGTCTCGAAGCCCTTGGCCGGCAAGTGAGACATCTGAACTATCAGCCGTGGCAAGCCTTGCAGCCAATAGCGAAGAAACAATCTGCGGCGCGTGGGAAACCAGGGCTACTGCTCTATCGTGCTCGATAGGGTCCATAGAAACTAACGATGCTCCAAGATCATAAGCTAGCGATTCCACCAACAGTATTGATTCTTTAGAAGATTCCTTGTTTGGTGTCATGACCCAGGGCCTGCCAATAAACAGATCGCCACGGCCTGCAAGTGCTCCGGTTTGCTCGCGACCTGCCATCGGGTGTGATCCCACGTAATTTGCGAGCCCGGCTCCCTGCTGCTGCAGAGCGGTCAACACTGTTCCCTTAACGCTTGCAACATCGGTAACTGTTG
>JBIJBA010000095.1:0-2821 GCA_044345455.1 Rhodoluna sp. | reverse complement strand
TACATCAGGTGGTGTGCAGACAATAACGAGCTCTGGCTCTGTGCCCATTTGGAACTTGCTGCCCGCGCCAAAATCAATAGCCAGGTTCAATAAGGCGGGCGAGCTGTCGTCGAGTAAGACTTCAAGTCCCTTGCCTTTAAGGGCTAGGCCAATAGATGTTCCAATAAGGCCGGTGCCAACAATCTTGATTGGCCCGGTTAGTCTCGAGTTATTCACTGGGCTAAATCCAAGCGCAGGGCTGTTGCTCCGCGAAGATAAACGTGCTGGATCTGACTTCTTGGAGTATCTGACTCAAGGTTAACAAGAACTCTGATGACTCTTGGCAGCGCCCCAGCCACATCCATTTCAACAAAGCACATCAACGGAACATCTCCGAGGCCAAGCTCTCTGGCTGCTAAGGCGGGAAACTCGGAAGTTATGTCAGGGCTTGCAGTGAACAGAATCGAGATCAACTTGGACTCATCGACTTTGTTGTCTTGCAGCATCTTGGTTAGAAGCTCTGCGGTTGATTTAATCAGGTGAGAACGTTCGTCAACATCTAGTTGGATGGCACCGCGAATTGCACGAATTGACATGATTATGTCCTTTTCTTGTCAGCGGCTTTCAAAATTGCTCCGAGCTCTATTTTAGACAGTTGCCTCACAGCACCAAGCTTTAGATGGCCTAAATGTAGCGGTCCAAACTGCCTTCTAACCAGGGCCACAACTGGAAACCCAAGAGATTCAAACATTCTTCGGACAATGCGGTTTTTTCCACTGTGTAGCTCAACTTCGACCAGGCTGTGGTTTCCAGAGGCGGACAGGAATCTGGCCTTATCGGCCTTGATTGGACCATCTTCTAATTCGATGCCGGCAAGCAGTTGGTTCAAAACGGGTTGGGTAATCTGGCCGTGGACTTTTGCCTGATACGTCTTTGAAACCTCAAAAGATGGGTGCATTAGCTTGTGTGCTAGATCGCCATCGTTGGTCATGAGCAACAATCCGGTGGTGTCAACATCTAATCTTCCAACGTTGAAGATCCGATCGTAATCAAGTGCGTACTGCGAAAGATCTGGTCTACCGTGCTCGTCTTGCATGGTGCTAACTACCCCAGCCGGTTTATTGAGCATCAAATAGACCCTTGAGACATCAAGTTGAATCGGGGTTCCCTTGACAACAACCTTGTCTACTTCGGGATTGATACGGGTACCCAGCTCTTTGACTACCTTGCCGTTAACCTTGACGGACCCCGATGAGATCAGGTCCTCACAAACTCTTCTGGATGCCACTCCAGCATTTGCCATTACTTTCTGAAGTCTTATGCCCTCGGTTGATTCTCTATCGCTCATTAAAGTCGCTATGGATATCTGGCAGGTAAGGGCTAATTGGAGGCAGCTGGTCCAAGGAGTTAATTCCAAGCTGCTCCAGTAGCAACGAAGTAGTTCCGTAGTGAATCGCACCGGTTTCAGAATCGGTATACAACTCGGTGACTAGTCCTCTAGAGGTTAGGGTTCTAACAACCGAGTCAACGTTAACGCCTCGGATCGACGCAATCTGTCCCCTGGCAATCGGTTGCTTGTAAGCGATTACAGACAGCGTTTCAAGGGCAGCTTGCGAAAGCTTGGTTGGGTTTTCGTTGGCGATAAACATCTTCACGGCCCAGTCGTAGTTTTGGCGCACGTAGATTCTCCAACCACCGGCAACTTCTCGAAGCTCGAAACCTCGAGCGCTGATCCCGTCTTTTCCGTCGTAGTCCTCGCGGAGCTTGTTTACGGCATCGCGAACCTGGTTGACCGGTATCTCTAGAGCGGTGGCCAGGGCGACCAGTGAAATTGGCGCATCAGTGACCATCAAGATTGCCTCGATTGCTCCTTCGATGCTGTCTTCTTGCAAGGTGTTCTCGGTACCTTTATTCTCATCGCGCGTCATAGTCTGCTCCCAGGGTTGCTAGTTGTTCATCATCAAAGTTATCGGCTTGCCAGGTAATAAGTAGATCTGCCAAGGGACCATCCTGCTGCATGGCAATGGCAGAAAGCCTGTATAGCTCAAGCACCGCAAGGAACCTAGCAACTATCTTGGCTCTATCTGGTTCGTCGCGAATCAGATCAAAAAAAGTCAAGCTGCCCGCTTTTCGAAGTCGGAGAATTACTTCGGTTGCCTGCTCACGGATACTAACTGCGGGTGCGTGAAGGTGAGTTAGTCCAATACCCGGAATTTCTCTTGGGGTGAAAACTTCTTGCGATAAGGCGTGAAACTCCTCCAAGGTCATGGTCCAAACAAGCTCAGGGGTGCTTTCGCGGAACCTATTTTCAATTGGAACAGCTCTGGCAACCCGGGTTGCTTCCATATCTATTCTGGTTGCGAACCAGGCAGATACTTCCTTGAAGGCCTTGTATTGCAACAACCTTGCAAACAGAAGATCTCTTGCTTCGAGAAGTGCAACGTCTTCGGCGTCAACTAGCTCTCCCTGGGGTAGCAACGAGACAATTTTTAGATCCAATAGCGTTGCGGCGATAACTAGAAACTCGCTAGCCTGTTCCATTTCTTCATGCTCGTCTAGCTGCTTCACGTACTGGATGAATTCATCAGTGACACGGCTAAGTGAAATCTCGGTGATGTCCAACTCGTGCTTAGAGATAAGTGTCAACAATAGGTCAAATGGGCCCTCAAAGTTGCTTAGCGTTAGCGCAAAGCCTTTGTCTTTTTCGGGTTCCATGACCTCGAGGTTATGGGGCGTTGCCACGAGACACTAACTCTCTTGCCACGGTTCGGTAATATTCAGCGGCATCTGAAGTGGGCGCAAATTCAGTGATCGGAACGGCTGCGATGGTGGCGTCTGGGAA
>JBIJBA010000067.1:0-4489 GCA_044345455.1 Rhodoluna sp. | reverse complement strand
CGAGCGTGCAATCGCATCTGTTATGCCAGGGCGTCCAATCAACGTAATTGGCCGAACAATCGAGTCCTACGCAAAGCGATTTGGCTACGGAGTTGTGCGAGACTTCACCGGTCACGGTATCGGTGAAGCGTTTCATTCCGGACTAGTTATCCCTCACTACGATGCGGCACCGCTTTATTCGAACACCATGGAAGTTGGAATGGTATTTACCATTGAGCCAATGCTCACCCTCGGCACTCACGAATGGGACATGTGGCCAGACGGTTGGACTGTTGCCACCAAGGACAAGTCCATCACAGCTCAGTTTGAACACACTCTGGTTGTCACTGAATCTGGAGCTCAGATTCTCACTCTGCCCTAAAATGAGAAAGTTATGAAAAACGCAATCGGTATAGATATCGGTGGAACCGGTATCAAAGGTGCGTTAGTAAATCTCAAAAAAGGTGAGTTAGTCACAGAGAGATTGCGCTTTGACACTCCAGATGGAGGAAAGCCCGCGAGTGTTGTAGAGCTTGTTATCAAGCTCGTGAAGCAAATAAATGCCCCGAAAAATACTCCAATTGGAATCTGCTTTCCTTCACCTGTAAAAAACGGTGTCACTCTTTCGGCCGCCAATGTATCAAACGAGTGGATTGGGCTTCAGGCCGGCAAGCTTTTTTCTAAAGCTCTTGGCACCGAGATTGTGATGCTAAACGATGCTGATGCCGCAGGTGTAGCCGAAATCAAATTCGGCGCTGGCCAAGACCGTAAGGGGCTTGTGTTGATGTGTACGTTAGGAACCGGTATCGGTACCGCACTGTTTATGAACGGTAAGTTGATCCCAAACACCGAGCTCGGTCACATCGAAATCGACGGTGTCGATTACGAGACCAAGGCTGCCTATTCGGCAAAAGCGAGGGACAATCTCAGCTTTGAGCAGTGGGCCAAAGTTCTTTCTAAGTACTTTGACCGACTGAACCGCTTGTTCTACCCTGACTTAATTATCATCGGCGGTGGAGTTTCTAAAGAACACGAGAGCTTTCTGCACTTGATCGAATCCGACGTTGAGGTTGTGGCTGCCAGATCCAAAAACAACGCTGGAATAATTGGCGCCGCATACTTTGCTGCGAGGCAGCTCAGCAAGGATTAAGTGGATGGGCCGGCTATTACGCCGGGTTTTGTCCTTTTTGCAAAGTGACGGTCATCTATCTAGGGCGTTAGTTGCCCAACGCCTCAAGCGACCTACCCGTGAACTTGGGCGAGCAGCCCTCAGACGTTCACTGTTTGGTCTTGCTCCAAATGAGGTTTACCTAGCCGATTCAATCACTTGAATCGCTGGTGGTCTCTTACACCACCGTTTCACCCTTACCGATTGCTCGGCGGTTTGCTTTCTGTTGCACTATCTCTCGGGTTACCCCGGGTGGGCGTTACCCACCATTTTGCTCTTTGGAGCCCGGACGTTCCTCGTCAGTAAACTGCCGCGACCGTCTTGCCGACCCATCCAGAAACAAGTCTAGCCAGCGTGGTCAAGAAGATAAATGCGAAGTTGAATTAACGCAGACTATCTCGGCGCCCTCGCGGCCCCAGAAGCGTGCAATGGAAATAGACGCAGGTCCAATATCCACCCTCCAAAAGCCAGCAACCGAGGCATCGTTTGCAATGCGCAGCAGTCCCCTAATCGGCATCACGTGAGCCACTACAACCACGGTCTTACCGGCAAATTTATCGAGTATGAAATCTAGGCTTCTATTGACCCGAACATCAAAGTCTTTGAGTGATTCCCCGTTCGGTGGAGAAACATCGTAGGAACCCTGCCAAGCCTGATACTGCTTCTCGTAGCCAACAAACAGCTCCTCGTTGGTTAGACCATCCCAGTCGCCAAAGCCAATTTCTCTAAGATCAGCCAGCTCAACTAGTTCAGCCCCTAACTTCTGAGCAATCTTGCTAGCGGTTTGGGCCGCGCGCTTAATGGGCGAATGTATTACCGCAACTGGCTTGTCCAAAAAGCTAAACGCTCCTGAGCTTCCGACTCTGGCAAGCTCAGTCGCAACCTCGGCAGCGTCTTTGTTTCCAAGCTCGGAAAGATCTGGGTTCTCACCGTCTCCACCGGAGATTTTCCTTGATTCTGTGAGTGCAGTCCTACCGTGTCTAACCATGATCAAAGTGGTGGCTTCGGCTACAGAAGATTGTGGGGCACGAATAGACGAGGGAGCAACATGATTGAACTCGCCCGCAGCTGCAGTTTCGGCTGGTGTACCATCCATGGCCTTATTGGCTAGTGCGTCGGCCAAAACATTTTGCTCTCTCGGAATCCACACGAACTCGACATTCTTGCCCGAAATGAGCTGTTGAACTTTTGCCCCTAGGGAAAGCATGTCGGGGTGTTTTATCTTCCAGCGACCACTCATTTGCTCAACAACAAGCTTGGAGTCCATCCGAACCACAATCTCAGCCTCTGGGTCTATCTCGAACGCTGCCTCAAGGGCAAAGATAACCGCTGAATATTCAGCTACGTTATTGGTTGCTATTCCCACCGCTTCGGATATCTCTCGGACAATTTTGCCAGTAGCCGCGTCGATAACAACCGCTCCGGCACCGCTCAATCCAGGATTTCCTCTTGAGCCACCATCGGCTTCAATGATTAGCTTCATGAGCGCACCAGGAAGGCTTGGCAGTTTGGGCATTCGGCTAGTTCTTCTTGAGGCAGGGCCATGAGCTCCTCAAAGCTCGTTGCGGTTATGGAGAGCCGGCAAGCCCCACAATCTCTGCCCGTCAATCTTCCAACCGCAACCCCGCGGCTGTATTTTCGCTCGTAGACGGCCGCAAGCTCTTGATCAATTGCGCGAAGAATGTTCTTACGCTCGGCCTGGATTTTCTCGGCCTGTGCTCCAAGATCAGCCAGCTCTGAGGAAATTCTCCCCTGCAAAGCCTCCAGGGTCGCATCGGCCGCTTGCTTTTCTTGCTTTAGGTTTTCATGAACTTGCTGGGCGCTTTCAAGAAGCTCCATTATCTGCAGCTGAGCATCCTCGAGTTCGCTTTTTCGGGTGCCTAAAGTGACAAGTTCATGCTCAATTCCCTGAGCGTCTTTGGCCGAACTAGTTGATGAAAGCTGCTTGTTATCTTTTGAAATTCGATTAGCAACTAGCTCAAGATCAGCCTCGGCTCTTCCTAGTTCCATCTCAAGTTCACCTACTGCATTCCTGGCATCAATCAGTAAATCTGATAACCGCATGGTTTCGGCAGAAGCCGCCTCAAGCTCAGCCTCGGCCTGGGCTTGCTTTCGCGAATTTGAAATTCTTGCCAGGTCGACATCGTGAGCTGCGATAGCCAATAGCTGCTGTTGATCGGTCAAATTCGCGATCATGATAACTTTCCTGGAATCGTTAGCGACCATGGGTCGGTGTTTTCATCACTAACCAAAAACTCAACACCAGGCACCTGCTTTGCAAGTTGGGCTGCAGCCGGAGCGAGCCAGAGGCTTTCCGCTGCGAAGTGAGAGATGTCGATCAGGCTAATACTCTGAGCTTGGTTGGTAACAACGTCTAGGCTCACGTGATGCCTAAGATCGCTTGTTACAAAGCACTCTGCACCCGCACTGATTGCAGCCGGGAGAAAACTTGCCCCAGAACCTCCAACTACGGCAACTCTAGAAACTTTCGCTGTTGCATTTCCAGCAACTCGAATTGGTGCGTAGGTAGCAGGCAAAATGTCGTTGATTTTTTGAGCTAGTTCACGCACTGTTATTGGTCGATCTAGGTTGCCGATTCTGCCGTGGCCGGACTCGCCTGTGGTGGCAACTAGCGGGACGCTGTTTTTGATGCCGATCTTGTTGGCCAAGACATCTGAAACTCCCCCGGGAACAATGTCAGCATTGGTGTGTGCGGAAAAGAGCGCAATTGAATTGGTAATTGCAAAAGAGAGAATGTCGCCTTTTAGTTCGCCCTCAGCAACGGTGTGGACACCTTCAAGAAGAAGTGGGTGGTGGGAAACAACCAATTGGCACTTTTTGGCTTTGGCCTCTTGCAAAACGGCAAGTGTTGGATCCACGCACAGTAGGACCCTGTCCACGTCTTGATTTGCTGAGCCACAGGCAAGTCCGACTTGGTCCCACTCGTCAGCACCGGATTGAGGCCAGGAAGACTCAAATACCGAAAGGAGCTTTGATAACTTGACTGTCATACGTCTAGTTAGCCGTGTCTAGGTATTCCTTGAGTTCCTCTCGGCGCTCATCCAACTCCACGAGCTTGACTTCTTGTTTTTTGATTCTTGGAATTCCAAACAAAACAGGAAACAAGACAGCAAGACCAAAGGCCATTGCAATGCCGATGTTGGAACCTGCGACATCAAAAATTGCCGGTGTGAAATCACCTAGGTAACCGGTCCAGGATGAGAGCAATCCGGTTCCATTCAGGTATCCAAAACCAAGCGACACAGCCACAATAAATCCGATTAGGTTAGCAAAGTTGAATCGACCATAGAAACCGTAGTCTCGAGTGAGCGAAACCTCGTG
>JBIJBA010000005.1:0-22291 GCA_044345455.1 Rhodoluna sp. | reverse complement strand
AAAACTAACTGACTTGGTAGCCCAACCAAACCCGGCGGCAATTGCAATAAATGGCAATCCGATTCCAATTGAGTACAAAAACGCCAGCAATGCGCCACGACCAGGTGAACCAGCGTCAGAGGCAAGAGTAAGAACTGCTGCAAGAGTTGGACCAATGCAAGGGGTCCAACCTAAACCAAATGCCACACCCAATAGCGGTGCTCCAGCCAAACCAATCTTTGGTTTCAAAGAAGTTTTGAAAGTTTGTTGCAGGAATGAAAACTGACCTATTAGTACCAGCCCAAGCAAAATGATAATCACGCCAAGAACCTGCTGAACCCAAACAAGGTTGTTGATGTAAATCAACATTCCAATTCCACCAAATAATGCACCGAAGGAAACAAACACTGCGGTGAAACCCAGCACAAAAAGCAACGAACCGATGATTAATCTCGATTTTTTGGCAGAGCCATCAGCAACACCAGTGATGTAGCCAAGGTATCCAGGAACCAGTGGCAACACGCATGGTGAAACAAACGAGATTAGGCCAGCCAGTAACGCCAGAGGCATTGCAGCAAGCAGCGAGCCATTTAGAACTATCTCAGCGGGATTCAATTTTTCTCCCTGACTACGGTCTTGATTAGTTCTTCAAGAATTCCTTTGTCGATTCTTCCAAGCACTCTGGCAGAGACGTTTCCTTCTGAATCAATCACCAAAGTTGTTGGAACAGCTTGTGGTGTTACTACACCGGTGAATCCCAAAACAACAGATCCGGTTTTGGCATCCATCACCGATGGGAAATTCAAATCTACTTGTCTTGCAAAAGCCAGTGCCGTTTCTGCAGTATCTCTAACGTTGACACCGATGAATTGAACTTCGTCAGACAAAAACTGATCTTGCAATTCAATTAGCTCTGGCATCTCAACTCTGCATGGCGCACAACCCGCATACCAAAAGTTCATCACGGTAATCACACCGGTTAGTTGATCGCTAGAAAGATTGTCTCCGCTCTCAGTGACACCAGACCAGTCAGCCGCTTTTGGTCTTGAGCCCAAAGCATATTCGGTTACGGTGCCATCACCTGCGATGTAGTTCTTGTTATCGCCTTCCCGGAATTGTTCGGCCAACGAATCGGTAGCGCAGCCGGAAGAGGTTAGAACAAATGCCGCAAGAGTTATTGCAATGGCTACTTTTTTCAAACAGCACCTCGATCGGTTGCCTTCATCCGAAGTGGCTTAGCAGGGTCTTGGTAGGAAACCTCGCGTAGGGAGCCTTCGCTGAATTCAAAGCTTGTGATGCTTGAAAGATCACAGCGTCTTTGGCGCGGGTCGTGAGAGAGTCGTTGACCTTGGCTGAAGCGGTGCACCATCCATATAGGTAGCTGGTGGCTCACCATTACTACCTCGCCTGAGGCAGTTTCTGCCCAGGCTCTTTCCATAGCGCCGACCATCCTGCGCTGGATCTCCAGGAAGGGCTCTCCCCAAGATGGGCGGAAAGGGTTGTGAAGCTGAAGCAAGAATCTAGGGTTTCGAACGATGGTTTTCAGGCTCACTGAGTGACCTTCAAAGATGTTGTCTGGTTCAATGATTTCGTCTTCCACTTCAACTGGAACATTGAAGCGTTCAGCAATTGGCTTGGCGGACTCGAGAGTTCTTTGAAGCGGAGAAACCAAGAGCCTAGATACTTTGGCGCCGCTTGATCGGATGTGATCGGCTGAGACTTCAGCCATTTGGTGCCCCAACTGGGATAAAGCGAAGTTTGGCAAACGCCCGTAAATCACACCATCGGGGTTGTGTACTTCCCCGTGGCGCACCAGATGGATACGGGTTGCGGGCATAACACTAAGTCTACCCTCCGCTAAACTTGGGGCCTAAGCCAGAATAAGAAAGCAAACTTAATGCGCGAGAGACACTTAGTAAAAGACCTAGCGGCCATGAAAGATGGTCCTGTCGTCCTAGGTGGTTGGGTTGAAAAACTCAGAGACCAAAAGCGCATTCAATTCATCATTCTCAGGGATGAGTCAGGCGACGTTCAGGTCACCTACCCAAGACCCGAAGATCAAGATGCTCTGGCAGATAAAGTCTCAACTCTTACCAACGGAAGCTTCATTTGGATCAAGGGTCGCCTGGTCCACGACGAGCGAGTCAAGCTTGGCGGACTGGAAATTCAGCTGGATGATCTAGAGATCGTTACGCTTTCGGAGCCAGAGACCCCAATTGCCGACGACACTTCGATTGACAAGAGGCTGGACTGGCGCTTTCTAGACATGCGTCGACCAGAGATGAATCTGGTTTTCAAGGTTCAAACCACTATTGAAGCTGCTTGGAGAAGCTACTGGCTAGCAAACGGTTTCACAGAGATTCACTCCCCAAAGCTGATGGCATCAGCGTCGGAGTCCAACGCAGAGCTTTTCAAGCTTGAGTACTTTGAAGGTTTCGCTTACCTGGCCCAATCACCACAGTTTTATAAGCAGATGGCCATGATGGCAGGACTGGGACGAATCTTCGAAATTGGCCCGGTTTTCAGAGCGGACCCATCATTTACTTCGCGTCACGCAACTGAGTTCACATCGATCGACATGGAAGTTTCTTGGATTGATTCTCACGAAGACATTATGAACATCCAAGAAGAGCTAATGGTTGCTGCCATCTCAGCTGTCAAGGAATCTCATGGCGAAGAGATTAAGCGACTGTTTGATATCGAAGTTATTGTCCCTTCTAGACCTTTCCCAAGAATCCCACTTGCAGAAGCAGTTGACATCGTGAAAGCCCGTGGTCATGAGGTAGTTCGCGGTGGTGACATGGACCCAGAAGGTGAAAGACAAATTGCGGCTCACGTTGCGGAAACTTTCAACCACGAGTTTGTTTTTCTAACTGACTACCCATCTACTGTTCGCCCGTTTTATCACATGAGGCACGAAGACAACCAAGAGCTCACCAAGAGCTACGACTTGATCTGGCGTGGCACAGAAATCACAACCGGTGCGCAGCGTGAGCACCGCGTTGATGTTCTTATCGAACAAGCTAAGCAAAAAGGCCTTGACCCGGAAGGGCTAAAAACTTACATCGACTTTTTCCGTTACGGTGCTCCAACCCACGGAGGCTTTGGAATGGGATTACTTCGCGTAATCATGCTGATCTTGCATCAGCCAAGCATTCGTGAAGTTGGTTTCTTGTTCCGTGGTCCAAACCGACTAGAGCCCTAACTAACCGTTTCCTCTAGCGCTGCAAGAAGGCGAATTGGATCAATTCGCCAGTATCCGTGGGTTTTTCCATTGATTTGCAAAACAGGTATCTCTTCGCCATAAAGATTCAATAGCTCTTGATCTTCCAAAATGTTGATTTCATCAATTTGAACCTGAATGTTGGCAGCTACACCAGCGTGAACGCTACGAAACTGTGAAACTACCGTTTCTACAACCATCCTGGCCTCATCACATAGATGACAGCCCGGTTTGGTCAAAAGCTGGAGAGAAATAACTGTGGCCACAGGTTAAACTTAGCGGGTGTCGAATAAAGCCAAATCCGCAAAGAAAGAGCAGTCCAAACTAGCTGCTGCCTTCTTTGATGTCGATAACACCATCTTGCGCGGTTCAAGCAGCTTTTTATTTGGTAAATCTGCTTTTGAACGAAAGTTCTTTAGTAGAAAAGACTTTTGGCGCTTTGCCTGGCACCAGTTCGTATTCATCTGGAAAGGTGAAAACAACACCAAGCTAAGCGCCCTGAAAGATCGAGTGCTTTCACTTGTTGAAGGTCAACTCGTTTCTGATCTCCAGATTCTTGTCGACGAGGTTTATGACAAACACATCAAGCTCAAGCTTTGGCCAGAAACTGTAAGGCTTGCCAAAGAGCACATCAAGCAGGGTAGAGAAGTTTGGTTAGTTACCGCAGCTCCCCAGGAGCTTGGTGATGTGATCGTGCATGAACTTGGACTCACCGGTGCGATCGGCACCAAAGTGGAAAGAAAGAATGGAATCCTCACCGGGAAATTGGTTGGAGCACCAATTCACGGTGCTGAGAAGAGAAAGGCCATTAAGGCCCTCGCTAAAGAGAGGAATTTGAGCCTGAAACGTTCTTATGCCTACAGCGATTCCCAAAACGATCTTCCAATGCTGACTGCTGTTGGACATCCGGTTGCAGTTAACCCAGACAAGATTTTGACGAGATACGCGAAGGCAGCAGATTGGCCGATTTACGATTTCAAGAAGCGGGAACTAAAAGCTAACCGCGAATAGCGCGGTTACTTCTTATTGCGACGTTGGTGGCGAGTCTTGCGAAGTAGCTTGCGGTGCTTCTTCTTCGACATACGCTTGCGACGCTTTTTTATTACTGAACCCACAGAAACCTCATATATTTTCTAGCCCAATTGGGCAACCTAGCCAGCTTAGCTGTTGCGCTTGAGGCGCTCAACTTCGGCGTCGATGTCAGCCTCAGTTATGGGCTTGTTGGAAAGCTTTCCATAGGCGTCAAGTGCTGTAAAAACTGCACCGATTCCCATGCCAAAAATGACCCATATCGGCCAGTAGTAGCCGTCTGGGGTGGTGAAGAACCACACTCCAGTTGTAATTGCAGTCACGATTACGTAGACCCACATGTACTGCTTAAAGTCTTCACGTTTCTTGAGAAGCTTTGCCGCGTGCTTTCTCATTTCGCTGTCGCTGGCTGGTTGACTCAATGTTTTCTCCCTATTCAGGTCTAGTTTAACATCGGAAAGTGTCTTTACTAGACTGAAATGTATGACACAGAACCAACCATACCGCCTGCTTAAACGACATGGTGAATTTGAGCTTCGTGACTACCCTGCAGGAATGCAAATAGAGACAGAGGTATCAGGCGACTTCATCAACGCAGGAAGCATAGGATTCAGGCCACTGGTGAACTTCATAAGTGGTAACAACAGGGCAAGACAGGCGATTGCAATGACCGCTCCTGTGATTCAGGAATCGGTAACTACCAGCAGGCATAAGGTGCGTTTTGTTATGCCTGAGGAAATGGATGAGTCAACTACTCCCGCACCAGCAGACTCAAACGTAGCCGTCGTTCGAGTGCCCGCTCATCTTGCAGCGGCTAGAAAATTTGGCGGTTCATGGAACAAAGAAAAGTTTGAAAATGAAGGCACAAAGCTTCTGGAAGAAGTTACCCAGGCTGGGCTTATCCCCCAAGGCAACCTTTACTGGTCCAGGTTTGACCCTCCTTGGAAGCCGGGATTTCTAAAACACAATGAGGTTTTGATTCGCGTCAAGAAAAAAGGCTAAAAGTGGAAACTAAAGCTACTGTCTTGTTCGTTTGCGTACATAACGCTGGCCGCTCACAAATGGCAGCAGGTTACCTAAAACATCTTGGTGGAGAAAGTGTTCAGGTATTGTCGGCTGGAACCGATCCTGGAACTCAAATCAATCCCATGGCAATGGCCGTAATGCTTGAAGAGGGCATTGATTTATCATCTTCTGTTCCAGAGAAGCTATCTGATGAGAAGGTAATTGCCAGTGATTATGTGATCACTATGGGTTGTGGCGACGCATGTCCTTATTTTCCAGGAAAGACTTACCTTGATTGGCCATTGGATGATCCCAAAGATCAGCCAATTGAAAAGGTCCGTGAAATTAGAAACAACATAAAGTCAAAAGTTGAAGCGCTCTTGGAGAAAATTACTTCCCAGCCTTGATGCGTGCCTTTACAGTCTTGACAATTCTTTTTGCGTCTTTTTTAACGCCCTTCACTTCTTTTTGGGCTTCAGTTTTCACATCTGCCAGCATCCTGCCAAGCTGCTTTCCAAGTTTCTTAGGGTCAATATCGACTTTGGCAGTGACTTGGCCTGAAACCCATTTGGTGCCAGTAGAAACTGCGCTTCCCACCCTGCCGCCAAGTTCAGTTACCTGTTGGTTAACTCTTGCCACTGCCTGCGATTCTGCCACCTTGGCAAACCAAGTCAAGTAAGGGGTAAAACCCTTGGCGTTTATTGAATACTTCTTGCTGGTGCCAGAACCAGTTGAGCGAACTAGCCCTGCCTCAACAAGTTCGGTCAGCTGCGCTGTTACTTGTTCCGAGGAAACCTTGCTAGCTTCAGCTAGCTTCGAAGCCGTCGAAGACGGAGTTTTGGCTAGGGTCTCTAGAACTAAACGGGCTTTTGGATTTGCCAGTGCATTAAAAATGTCGCTCATGGTTTAATTCTACCTAACTCTTTTGCCCTGGCCAAGGCGGCTTCGGTTGCTTCAATGAAAACTCGTTCTAGATCTGCAGCATCAAATCTTCCCGTTGCTTGCATCGTGGTTCCGTTTGGAGAAGTTACTTGCTGCCTTAGTTCTTCTGGGGAGCTCGAAGAAGTTGCCAGCAATGTTGCTGATCCAAGGAATGTTTCTTTCACCATCAGGCTCGCCTCTTGCTCGCTAAATCCAAGAGACTTGGCCGCGGTAATGAGTTTTTCGGCAAAGTAGAAAACATACGCTGGGCCAGAACCAGATATTGTGCTGAGAGCATCGATTTTGCTTTCATCAACGACCAGAACTGTACCCACGCTTGAAAATAGCTCTACAGCCAGATCTAGTTGCTTGGCCGAGACATTGGAGCCTTGGCTAATTCCCGTAACACCCAAGCCAACAACAGATGGAGTATTTGGCATTGCCCGAACAACTGCTGCGTGGCCTGATAGCTGCTCTTCCATGGCTGCGGTAGTGATACCAGCTGCAACGGAAACAACCAAGCAGTCTGGCTTTAGAACTGACGCAACATCTTTTAGGGTTTCAAGAATCATGTTTGGTTTCACAGCCAAGATAACTAGGTCTGCATCCTTAACCGAAGAGGAGTTCGCAGCCGAGTCTGATTCCAAGGCGGTGGCTTGGACTGCATGGTTAGAGGAAATAGCGTCTGCGCTGGCTTTCGATTTGGTGGTCACTCGAACATTAGCCGGGCTAGTTCCTGCAGCAAGCAGACCGCTGAGAATGGCTTTACCCATCGAGCCAGTGCCAAGAATTGCTATCTGCTTTGTTTCCATGGTTTAAGCCTAGGCCCACATCCTTATCGGTGGGTCAGGGTAAGTTTGAAAGCTATTGGAGGATCATGGCAAAGACCAAGGCAGAGTTTTCTTGTGTGGAGTGTGGCTGGTCCACAGCTAAGTGGGTTGGCCGTTGCGGCGAGTGCCAAGCTTGGGACACCGTTCAACTAACCGCCGTTGGATCCGGCAGAGGCACGGGTATTGTTCGCTCCATAAAGCCAGCGCTAATCGGTGATGATTTTGCTGCCAAGCCAATCACCGAAATTTCTACCGATAACGTCCATTCAAGACCAACTGGTGTTGGAGAGTTTGACCGAGTTCTAGGCGGCGGCATTGTTCCGGGAGCTGTTGTTTTGCTCTCCGGTGAACCAGGCGTTGGTAAATCAACGCTTTTACTTGAAGTTGCTGCGAACAGTGCAAAGTCGGGGCTTCGAGTTTTATACCTCAGCGGCGAGGAATCGACTGGCCAAATAAAGCTTCGTGCAGATAGAACCGGAGCCTTATCCGAGAATCTCTACCTCGCATCCGAAAATGACTTATCCACCCTACTTGGCCAAGTTCAGCACTTGAAACCAGATTTACTGATTGTTGATTCGGTACAGACGATTCTCGCAGGCGAAATAGATGGCGCTGCAGGGATGCCTTCCCAGGTTCGCGAAGTTGCCGCCAACCTCATCCGCGTAGCGAAAGAAACCAATCTTCCGATTATTTTGGTCGGCCACGTAACCAAAGACGGATCAGTTGCAGGACCTAGGGCGCTCGAGCACCTGGTTGATGTGGTTTGTCACTTTGAAGGCGATAGGCAAACAAGTCTTAGATTTATTCGTTCTTTCAAAAATAGATTTGGACCAACCGATGAAGTTGGTTGCTTTGAAATGACCGGTGACGGCATTGTTGAAGTAACAGACCCAAGCGGCTTATTTCTTTCCAGAAACGAAACTCAAGTTTCTGGAACCTGTGTAACTGTGACTTTGGAAGGTAAGCGAGCTCTTATCTCTGAGGTGCAGGCTTTGGTTGTTAAGAGTTCAACTGCCCAACCCAGGCGAGTAACCAACGGGGTCGATGCATCAAGAGTTGCCATGCTTTTGGCGGTACTAGAAAGAAGAGCGGGGTTAAGGCTTTCTGAATTGGATGTCTATGTTTCAACCGTTGGTGGTGTGAAGATTTCTGAACCCGCAGCTGATCTTGCCATCGCGCTTGCCATCGCCTCGGCCATCAAGGACCAACCGATTTCACATGACGTAGTCGCCTTTGGTGAAATCAGTCTTGCCGGGGAAATCAGAAAAGTAAATCAAGCGGTCATTAGGCAAAACGAAGCAAAGCGTTTGGGTTTCACAAAAGTGATTGACTCAAGCTTCACTCAGCTCACTAAAGCGCTGGCGGCAGGACTCAAAAACTAGTCCAGCACAAACTGCTGGTCGTTATTCGAAAGTTCTCCGTTTACTTCGGCTTCAACGTGATAACTAGCTCCGCCGGTCACCACAGCTTCTTGCTCTGGTCCGCAACCTGTTGAGCTTGATGCAACTTTTTCCCAAGGCTGGACTGGGCTGGTGTTGGTCTGACCTGCCTTTAGAACTATTTCACTATCTGTAAGTCCTTCGCGATCACACTGTCTTGAAGTCCAGATTTGTTGGTCTCCGGATTTGATGGTGAAGTATTGAACTTTTGCACCAACGTTGAATTTGCAGTCCACGGAGTTTGTGTTGGTCAAGGTGAACCAGATGTGTGGGGTTTGGTCGGCGCTAAATTTGTTCATTAGAGCACCTTGGCTATCGCCAACCTGGGCCATAACTGAAACTGTTCCTGGTGGGCAGGGTTCACCGGCCTCAACTACGACGCTGGATTCGTTTAGGCCTTCAGGTAGTGGAGTCGGTTCGGGAGTTGGTGACGCTCCGAGCCACGAACCCACGGCATTGACCCCTGCCCAAATCAGGCCAACGATCACGGCAAGCACTAGTGCTGTAGCGATGCGACGTCTGCGGTAAACAGCTGGAGAAGGTGTTCTTCTTGTTTGAGACATTCCTCTAATTTACTTGGGCTGGTTTCAAGCTTTGCCTAGGCGTGGCTGTGTTGCGAAGGTTTTTTTCAACGAAGCGCTTGGGATAGCAACTCAGAGGTTAGCTTTGGTCACTTGGGCCTGTGTTTTCCTTTGCCTTTTCTAATGAAAACCCTCAATAGAACCAGGTAAGTGATCCAGGCAAAAACAATCTCAAAACCGACATTCATCAGAAAATCTGCTAACAGATGGTGCGGATCGCTCAGGATATCTATCCAAGTATCCATCGACAGCCTCTCATGATTACTGTGCTTATCTGTCTAGTAAGGATTTATCTTTGGAGACTAAACCGCTGCAATCACAGGTTCTCTGAGCTTGCTTACAAAAGTAAACTCTCCGTTTGCAAAGTCAACAAGGATGTGGCTGGAGTTTTTCAACTCTCCCTGCAAGATCTGCTCGCTGATACGGTCTTCGATTTCTCTCTGAACTGCTCGACGTAGCGGTCTTGCACCAAGGGACGGCTCGTAACCAATTTCCATTAGACGCTCTTTTGCCTTCGTGGTCAGCTCTAGAGTTAGGTCTCTTTCCTCTAGGCGAGTAGCTAGGCGCTTGATGAAAAGCTCAACGATCTGCAGTAGTTCAATTTGTGAAAGCTGAGGGAATACGATTGTCTCGTCAACACGGTTTAGGAACTCCGGTCTAAAGCTGCGCTTTAGCTCTTCGTTGACCTTAGCCTTCATTAACTGGTAGTCGTTTTCGCTCGAGCCTTCCAAGCTAAAGCCCATAGCCCCGCGAGAAATGTCCCTGGCACCCAAGTTGGTGGTCATGATGATCACGGTGTTCTTGAAGTCAATTACTCGACCCTGACCATCGGTTAGACGACCCTCTTCAAGGATCTGAAGTAATGAGTTGAAGATATCCGGGTGGGCCTTTTCGATCTCGTCGAACAAAACAACCGAGAATGGCTTACGCCTTACCTTTTCGGTTAGCTGGCCACCTTCTTCGAATCCAACAAATCCTGGAGGGGCACCGAACAAGCGAGATACGGTGTGCTTCTCGCCATACTCTGACATGTCCAAAGAGATAAGTGCGTTTTCGTCGTCAAACAAGAACTCTGCCAATGCTTTAGCAAGCTCTGTTTTTCCAACACCAGTTGGTCCAGCAAAGATGAAAGAACCAGATGGTCGCTTTGGATCTTTTAGACCCGCACGCTGACGACGAATGGTTTTGGAAAGAGCGGCAATGGCTTCTTCCTGACCGATGACGCGCTTGTGTAGCTCGTCTTCCATAAAAATCAGCTTCGCGCTTTCTTCTTCAGTGAGCTTGAATACTGGAATACCAGTTGCCTGAGCTAGAACTTCAGCAATAAGTCCCTCGTCAACGACTCCTGCAGCTGCCACGTTTCCTTTGCGAAACTGCTTTTCTAGTTGAGCACGTTCTCCGATAAGTTTCTTTTCCTCATCGCGCTTCGAGGCAGCTAGTTCAAAGTCCTGGTTCTCAATGGCTTTTTCTTTTTCAACTCTTACGCCAACGATGCGCTCTTCGATTTCGCGAAGCTCTGGTGGAGAAGAAAGAATTGAAAGTCTCAACCTGGCTCCTGCTTCATCCAGAAGGTCAATTGCCTTGTCTGGTAGGAACCTGTCGGTTACGTACCTATCTGAAAGTGACGCAGCTGCAACGATTGCACCATCGGTGATGGAAACCTTGTGGTGGGCTTCGTAACGGTCACGAAGACCTTTCAAGATGTTGATGGTATGTGGCAAGCTCGGTTCGTTTACCTGAACGGATTGGAATCTACGAGCCAAAGCTGCATCTTTTTCAAAGTGCTTTCGGTACTCGTCCAAAGTCGTTGCACCAATTGTCTGCAACTCGCCTCGAGCCAGCATCGGCTTCAAAATTGATGCTGCATCGATTGCACCTTCAGCGGCACCGGCACCAACAAGGGTGTGGATCTCATCAATGAAAGTAATGATGTCTCCGCGGGTGCGAATCTCCTTGGTGACTTTCTTCAGTCTTTCTTCAAAGTCACCACGGTAACGGCTACCTGCAATCAAAGATCCAAGATCTAGTGTGTAAAGCTGCTTGCCCTTAAGAGTTTCTGGAACGCTACCTTGAACAATCGCCTGTGCCAATCCTTCAACAACCGCAGTTTTTCCAACTCCTGGTTCACCAATTAGAACTGGGTTGTTCTTTGATCTGCGAGAAAGAATCTGCATAACGCGTTCAATTTCGCGCTCTCTGCCAATTACCGGGTCAAGCTTTCCTTCAGCAGCAGACTGAGTTAGGTTTTTGCCGTACTGGTCAAGAATCTGTGAACCCTTTTGCGGAGCAACCTGCTCACCACCAACCTGAACGGTTTCTTTACCTTGGAATCCAGATAGCAACTGAATCACTTGCTGGCGCACGCGGTTGGTGTCTGCGCCTAGGCGAGTAAGCACCTGAGCTGCGACACCCTCACCTTCGCGGATAAGACCCAAAAGCAAGTGCTCTGTTCCGATGTATGAGTGGCCTAGCTGCAGTGCTTCGCGAAGCGAAAGCTCGAGAACCTTTTTAGCGCGAGGGGTGAATGGAATGTGACCAGATGGAGCCTGCTGTCCCTGGCCAATAATTTCCTGAACCTGATCGCGAACGGAGTCGAGGTTAATTCCAAGAGACTCGAGAGCCTTAGCGGCGACTCCTTCTCCCTCGTGAATAAGTCCCAAAAGAATGTGCTCGGTACCGATGTAGTTGTGATTTAGAAGCTTGGCTTCTTCTTGGGCTAGAACGACAACTCGTCTTGCCTTATCGGTAAATTTCTCGAACATTTCTTGGCTCCTTATGACGCCGCTAATTACGTCTAGATAAAGATGTTAACCAGCCAAGGCACCCCTTTTGGGGCTTGTTCGCCCTAGGCGTTAGGCAGCTTTTTGCGCTTGGCCCGCTCTTCAGCTTCAATTTCGGCATAAACCTTGCGCTCTGTGGAGTCGGCCCTAAAGATGGCTCGCATAACGATATAGAAGATGATTCCCATCAGAATTGGCGGCACTGTGGACATGGCAAAATCTGCAACCCATTCCAGGCCGGTTAACTCTGGGGTTTCTACGTTTTCCATAATTACTTGACCAACGGGAACAATATTGTCTCCCGGATTCCGAGTCCAGTTAGCGTCATCAGAAGTCGGTCGATGCCCATTCCCATTCCGCCCGATGGTGGCATACCAAATTCCAAAGCCGTTAAGAATTCCTCATCGAGCTTCATGGCTTCTGGGTCACCAGATTTGGCAAGTGCCATCTGAGCTACGAATCTCTCTCGCTGAATTACTGGGTCTACCAATTCCGAGTAACCAGTTGCTTGCTCGTAACCGCGGATGTATAGATCCCACTTCTCAACTACGCCTGGCTTATCGCGGTGATCGCGAGTAAGCGGTGAGGTGTCAACTGGGAAATCCATTACGAAGGTGGGTCTAGTAAGCCCCGGCTTCACAAAATGCTCCCAAAGCTCCTCGACATACTTGCCCTGGAGTGGGTGATCGATTTCGATTCCCACCTTGTCGGCAATTTTCTTCAGGTCTTTCATGTCAGTAGCCGGAGTGATCTCTTCTCCAGCTGCAGCAGAAAGTGAATCAAACATCGAAACGCGATCCCATGAACCGGAGAGGTCGTTTTTCTCGCCGTCTTCTAATTCAATGACCTGGGTGCCAAAAACATCCTGCGCCGCATTTTGGATTAGCTTCTGAGTGAGATCAGCCATCGTGTTGTAATCTCCGTAGGCCTGGTAGGCCTCAAGCATTGCAAACTCTGGTGAGTGAGTGGAGTCAGCGCCTTCGTTTCTGAAGTTGCGGTTGATTTCATAAACTCTCTCCAGTCCACCAACCACAGCGCGCTTCAAAAATAGCTCTGGGGCGATGCGAAGGAAAAGCTCAACATCGAAAGCATTCATGTGTGTCTTGAAAGGCCTTGCCGATGCACCACCGTGCATTACCTGAAGCATTGGTGTTTCAACCTCTAGGTACTTGTCTTGGTCAAAGGTCTTACGCATCGACTGCATGACCTGCGAGCGAATCTTCACTACTTCCCTGGCTCGGTCACGAACAATTAGGTCGATGTACCTATGACGAACACGGAACTCTTCAGAAAGTTCGTTGTGCATGTTTGGAAGAGGTCTAATTGTTTTTGCAGCCATCTTCCAGCTTGCAACCAGGATGCTTAGTTCACCGCGCTTAGAAGTAATAACTTCACCCTCAACAAATAGGTGATCTCCTAGATCAACCAATTCCTTGTACTGCTCAAGTGATTCCTCGCCCACCTTGTCGAGGCTGACCATTGCCTGGATTCTTTCGCCGTCGCCAGCTTGCAATGTGGCAAAGCAAAGCTTTCCGGTGTTACGGGCAAAAACTACTCGACCAGAAACTGCCACTTTTTCGCCGGTTGAAACATCGATTTCCAAGTTCGGAAACTTGTTTCTTACTTCTCCGATGGTGTGAGTGATTGGAAGTGAGACCGGGTAAGCGCTTCCCGTTTCTTGAAGTTTGTCGCGCTTAGCGAGGCGAATGGCAATCTGCTCGGGGAGGTCTTCTGCCTCGTTCTCGAGATTCTCGCTCATCTTGCTCCTAGAAAGTGATTGACCTATTGTCAATCAGTCGAACATTGCCCACCTCTGCGGCAACAATCATCAGTGCCTGGCCAGTGAAACCATCCTCCAAAGCTTCAAAGGATTCTGGATTCACAAGCGCCAGATAATCAAGTTTAGCCTCTGGATTTGAACTAAAGACTTTCATTGCCTCACCAAGAGCACTTGAAATTCCTTCACCGGAGGCTGCGCACTTGTGTGCTTTATCGAGAGCCTCCGATAGTGAAAGCGCAACCTGCATTTCACTCGCACTAAGCCTTTGGTTCCGGCTCGATAGTGCCAAGCCGGTGGATTCTCTAATTGTGGGACCTTCGACAAGCTGTAACTTGCTACCCCAGTCAGAGTTTTTCTCCTGTTGTAGCATCCTTCGGATCAAGAACAGTTGCTGGGCATCTTTAGCTCCAAAGACTGCAACATCAGGGCTAACGATCTCGAACAGTCTTGCAACAACCGTGAGCATGCCATCGAAATGTTCTTTTCTTGCCTGACCCTCAAAGATATCTCCAATTGGTCCAGCGGAGTGGGTGTTGACTTTGCCGTTTGGGTAAATCTCTTCAACGCTGGGCAAGAACAAAACATCTGCCCCTGCAGATTCCAAAGCGGCTGTGTCAGCCGCTTCGTTCCTTGGGTAAAGATCAAAATCCGATGCCGAATTGAACTGCAGTGGATTCACAAATATCGAAGCAACAACTAAGCCTGATTGCTTTTTGGCTATTTCAATTAATGACAAGTGGCCCGCGTGAATCGCACCCATGGTTGGGACAAAGGAGATTTTCTTGCCGCTCTGTCTTGCGTTAGCTAACTCGGTGCTTAGCTCAGACACGGTGCGAATGGTTTTCATTTACTGCTCATCCAGTAGTTCAGTTGGGTCAATGCTTCGGTGACCCTTGGAAAGAGCTTGGTCCACGGCGCTTTCGATGACTGGCGCAATAACAAGTGCCGGGTTTTCAACTCCTGCTTGCTCAAGTAATCCAACAGCCTGGTTCACAATCATCGCCGAGAAATTACTGGCAACCTCAATTGCCTCGAAGTAGCTATCGCGACCAGAAGCTTCGATGAGTATCGGCTCGGCCCCCATTTCAATAACGAGCGCCTGAGCTATCGGGAGTGCTACCTGCGGAGCGCTCACGGCGAAGTAGCTTTCTTTCATGCGGCGAAGATCAAGGCTTGTTCCGGTGAAATGCATCGCAGGATGAATAGCTAGTGCGATAGCGCCTTGCGCTGTTGCAGCTTCCAAAATCTCATGGCCATGGTTAGGCGCAAAGTGAACAACAAGCTGACCTTTGCGCCAGGCGTTTGATTCAGCCAGGCTTGCGGCGGTTGACTCGATTATGTTTTCTGGAACTGCTAGCAGCACTAAATCTGATGCAGCAAGAATGTCGTCATTTGATAGAGACTTTGCGGTTGGGAACAAGTGCTCCAGTTTGTCTGTCGAGTCCGATTGATCTTTCGGCAGAGCAACGACCAGGTGTCCTGCTTCTTGCAAGGCTGTTGCAATTGCTATTCCTATCGCGTCTGCGCCCACAAGGCCGATGTTTAGTCTTCCCTGTTTCAATTGCTCACCATCTGATCTGTCTGATTGTCTTTGGGCTCATCGGGTAGTCGACATATTTGTTCCGACACAATCGCAGCAACGGTAAGTACCAAGCTTGCAATCAGGCCAAAACTGTTTTGAACTAGTGCTTGAGTAAAACTAACAGGCAAACTCAGCTGGGCAATCATTGCCCCTAAATGCCAGCCCACAAACCCCGAGCCAGTTAGGGCACTCGCCTTTGCAAGCAGAAGAACTCTAACTGCATAAAACGGATCAACCCTTTTGGGTCTTGGCCCTTTTGTGTATTGCGATAAGGACGACTTATATCGCCAGATGGGAACAGAAAGTCCCAAGAGAATCAGCGCGATGGCCGCAAGGGTTACCAAAAGATTAGTTGGCGAAGCTGGAACGGCCATGCCGTTTGAAACCAATAATCGCACCGCAAGAAAAGAAAGCACGGTAAGGCCAAAAACAACTGCCAATACCTGGCCTATTTTCGTCGGCTTCATTTTTGTAACCAGACTTGGCTCTTGATTGGCTCGGCTAGTTCAGTAACTTTTCCGAATCCAATCAGCTGCGCCTCACTGTCCATAAGAGACCAAGGAACTAGCACGAACGCTCGCTCGTGAGCTCTTGGGTGTGGCAAGGTGAGGTTCTTTGATTCTTGCTTCTTGTTTTCATAAGTGATGATGTCAATATCCAAAGATCTTGATTCCCAACGTCGTTCGCGCACGCGACCGTGTGACTGCTCTATATCCGACGTAGCTTCAAGAAGTTTTTTAGGACTCAGCTTGGTTGCAATTTTTACAACACCGTTTAGGTAATTGGGTTTTGATTCATCGAGACCCGATTCGGTTACTGCAATTGACTCCACGAGTGGAGATTTTTCCAAGACACGAATCTTTGGATGAGCGCCGAGTTGCTCGATTGCAGAGTGAAGGGTTTCTCCCCGGTCTCCAAGATTGGAACCCAGCGCTAGAACCGCAATCTTCCAGCCAAACATCAGTCTGGTTTCTTGGCGCTGGCTGTCACCGCAACTGTGTCAAAGAAAAGATCTATCGGAGCATCAGGCTTGGAAACTGTGACTTTTACCTTTTTAGCCCATGGGCTAGCAGCAAACAAAACCTCATCGGCTAGTCGCTGAGAAAGTGTTTCTAAAAGATTGACTGGGTTTTGTCCCACATTTTTCGAAATAAGTTGAGCAATTTCTGCGTAGCTTACGGTGTTGGAAATATCATCGGTGGCAGCGGCTCTCTCGCTGTCAATCCAAATTTTGGTATCGACAATAAAGTATTGGCCGTTTTGCCTTTCGTGCTCCATGACTCCATGGTGGCCAAAAATCCTGAGGCCTCTAATTTCAATTTTCTGGGTCATGGACTAACTCTGCCCACCGGTATCTTCATTTGCAACTGCAAGGGCTTCGACCACTTGAATTGCATCAAGGGTGGTCGAGACATTGTGGACTCGAACTCCCCAAAGCTTTCGCTGTAGCAAAAGCGCTGTCAGCACAGCAGTAGCCAAATCACGCCTCTGGTTACTGACTTGTCCCTTGCTATCTGGCTCTAGAGCACCTGCAATAAAGCGCTTTCTTGATGCTCCGACAAGAATTGGGAGATGTAGTTTTTCAAGTTCATCAAGCCTTGCAACCAGATGCCAGTTTTGGGTTATGTCTTTTGCGAACCCGAGACCTGGATCAATGATTAATCGGTCCCTGGAGATACCCGCATCAATAGCTTTGCTGACTCTAGCCCGAAGCTCTTTGGCAACATCCGCGGCAACGGATTCGTAATTATTCAGAGAATCCATAGTCTCGCTGAAACCTCTCCAGTGACTAATGATGAACTTGCAGCTAAGAGGTTGCAGGGCTCGAAACATTTCCTCATCCGCTAACCCGCCAGAGACATCGTTAACAATCGTTGCTCCCGCCTGTACAGCTAAAACTGCTGTTTCACTGTTCATGGTGTCGATGCTGATTTGGGCACGGCTTGAAACAAAGTTCTCATTAGACATCAAAGATTGAATAACGGGAATCACCCTTGCTTGTTCCTCTTCAATTTTTACTCTCAGGGCACCAGGCTTGGTGGATTCTCCACCCAGGTCAACAATGTTTGCACCTTGCGAGACAAGTTCAAGAGCATGAGCTAGAGCGTCATCGGCGCTTAGAAAGTCTCCACCATCGGAGAAGGAATCTGGAGTGATGTTTACTACACCCATGATTAGTGGTCTTGAAAACGTCTTCACTTGGAAATCAGGGCCATAATCTCTTGGCGATCGATGGCCTGGCTGTATTTACCAAGAGCTTTCACGGTTACGGTGTTTGCCTCTGGTTGTCTAGCTCCTCTGGAGGCAACGCAGTGGTGTCTTGCTTCGATAACTACAAGCACACCTTCGGCATCTAGTCCCTGCTGAATTGCTTCAGCTATTTGAGAAGTTAAGTTCTCTTGAAGCTGTGGCCTGGCGGCAAGAACTTCAACCAGTTTAGGAATTCGCCCAAGACCGACAACCCTGTCTTTGGGTAGGTATGCAACGTGTGCCACGCCAGTAAAGGGAAGCAAGTGGTGTTCGCAAATTGAAACTAGTTCGATGTCTTTGAGAATTACTACATCGTTTTGCTCTGCTGGGAAAGAGTCTTCGAGAACCTTTAGCGGGTCAACTCCAACACCTTTGAAAAACTCTTGGTATGCACCGGCAAACTTTTCTGGCGTAGCCTTTAGCTCCGAGCGGTTGGGGTCTTCGCCAATTGCAGTGAGTAGCTCGGTCACCGCTTTTTTAATGCGATCTATATCAACCAATTACTTTTTCTTAACTACCTGTGTGGTTTTTTTGGCAGCGGGTTTTGTCTTCTTCTTGGCAGCTTTGGCTGTCTCCTTTACTGTTTGAGCATCAGCTTTTTTCTTAGCTGCAACCTTGGCTGTAGTCGAACCTTTAGAAGGTATAGCGATTGGGCCCTTCTTGGACCCAGGCCTAGAAGCCTTAGAAAGCCAAGGCTTGCGCTTCGGGGATTTTTTGATGCCCTTGAAAATTCTTGCGATGTCATCTTGATTGAGAGTTTCTTTTTCCATCAACTCTTTGGCCATGACATCTAGAGCCTTGCGGTTAGCATTCAATGACTTGTAAGCCTCATCGTGAGCGGTATCTAGAATCTTACGAATCTCTAGATCGATCTGGTGTGCCACTTCGTCAGAGTACTCGCGCGCTTGAGCCATGTCGCGACCGATGAATACTTCGCCACCGCCTCCATAGGAAACGGTTCCAACCGAAGAAGAGAAGCCAAAGAGGGTTACCATCTGTCTAGCAATTTTCGTTGCTTTCTCGAAGTCATTCGATGCACCTGTTGTTGGATCATGGAAAACAATTTCCTCGGCAGCGCGGCCACCGAGGGCGTATGCAATCTGATCAAGCAACTGGTTTCTCGTTACCGAGTAACGATCTTCCGTTGGCAAGACCATGGTGTATCCAAGAGCGCGGCCTCGAGGCAAAATGGTGACTTTCGTAACTGGATCGGAGTGATTCATCGACGCAGCAACAAGAGCGTGACCGGCTTCGTGGTACGCGGTGTTTAGTCTTTCTTCGTCTTTCATCAAACGGGACTTCTTTTGTGGTCCACCGATTACTCGATCAATTGCTTCGTCAATGATTTCAGCAGTTACGGTTTTTAGGTTCTCTCTGGCAGAAAGTAGCGCTGCTTCGTTTAGAACGTTTGCCAAGTCCGCACCGGTAAAGCCAGGTGTTCGGCGAGCAATTATGGCAAGGTCGACGTCTTCGGCCATTGGCTTGTTCTTAGCGTGTACTCGAAGAATCTGTTCACGCCCTGCAAGATCTGGTGCTCCAACACCAATCTGGCGATCAAATCGTCCAGGTCGTAACAGTGCTGGATCTAGAACGTCTGGACGGTTGGTAGCGGCTATCAAGATCACGTTGGTGTCCGAATCGAATCCGTCCATCTCAACAAGCAACTGGTTCAAAGTCTGCTCGCGCTCGTCGTTTCCGCCACCGATTCCAGCACCACGCTGACGACCAACGGCATCAATTTCGTCAACAAAGATTATGGCCGGGGAAGCTTGCTTGGCCTGCTCGAACAAGTCACGAACCCTGGAGGCTCCAACACCTACGAACATTTCAACAAAGTCAGAACCAGAAATTGAGAAGAAGGGAACTCCAGCTTCACCAGCGACTGCCTTAGCAACCAATGTCTTACCGGTTCCTGGAGGGCCATAAAGCAGAACTCCTCTTGGAATCTTGGCTCCGAGAGCTTTGAAGCGCTCAGGCTTTTTCAAAAAGTCTCGGATTTCTTCTAGCTCTTCGAGAGCCTCATCGATTCCAGCAACATCTTTGAAGGTAACTGTCGACGATTCTTTGGTCACCATCTTGGCTTTGGATTTTCCAAACTGCATTACTTTTCCGCCGCCACCTTGCATTGAGGAAAGTAAGAACCAGAAAATCAAACCAATCAGAATAAATGGCAGCAGTGAACCTAGCAGTGCCAAGTACCAAGGAGTGTTTGGAACCTCATCGTTATATCCATCGGCAATTGTTGAATTTGAAATTACTTCAACAACTTGATCGCCTCGAGGGCCAACATAAAAGAATTGAACCTGAGATCCAAACTCTTTGTCGGGATTGATTAGTTCAACATCGACTCTCTGATCGCCGTCAAGGATTTTTACAGACTTAGCCTTGCCAGATTCGATTAGCTCCAAACCATACTTGGTATCAACCTGCTGGAAGGTTTGATTGTTTATGAGGCTGGTTCCAACTACCAAAATGAGGATGGCTAGAAATATCCAGACAAAAGGGCCTGAGAGGATTTTTTTGAGATTCATAGACTCCTAGGTTATCC
The DNA here is from genome assembly GCA_044345455.1 of Rhodoluna sp. Lineage (GTDB taxonomy): Bacteria > Actinomycetota > Actinomycetes > Actinomycetales > Microbacteriaceae > Rhodoluna. Next base: position 2,344 of record JBIJBA010000005.1, on the reverse strand, counting down.
CAGGCAGACTGACAGATTCCTAGGAATAGACAGCAGGCGAGAGAACCGCTACGCCAGGCAGGGTGCGGTACCGCTCGTTCCAGTCCAGTCCGTAACCAACCACGAATTCGTTAGGTATCTCAAAGCCAACCCAGCGCACATCTACTTCTACCTTGGCAGCATCAGGTTTTCTAAGCAGGGTTACTACCTCTACCGAGCTAGCTCCGCGAGCTTCCAAGTTGGATACCAACCAAGAAAGAGTCAGGCCTGAATCAACGATGTCTTCAACAATTAGAACGCTCTTACCCAATACGTCGGTGTCTAAATCTTTTAAGATTCGAACTACACCAGAAGATGTGGTGCCAGATCCGTAAGACGAAACCGCCATCCAATCCATCTGCGCCCGAGTTTGCAGCGCCCTGGACATGTCAGCCATGAACATCACGGCACCCTTTAGGACACCAACAAGCAAAAGATCTTTACCGGCGTAATGGCTATCAATTTCTTTCGCCAGTTCCGCGACGCGTGTTTTGATTTGCTCTTCTGTAACAAGAACTTTTTCGATTTCAGAAGATACTGCTTCGAGATCCAATTACTTCTCCTGGGTGGCTTTTAGTGTGATGGTTTTTCCCTTGCGCTCTACTCTAACGCCTGGAAGCGCCAGGGGCTTTTGACCATGCCAGTTCAAAACCAAATCGGCAACGGCCAAAACGTGAACCCTTGATGAATCCACTCCAAAATAATCAATCGCCGATTTAATCACACGGTTGCGAATAGCCTCCGGCAATTTCAGCAACTCGGGTTGAGCCAGACTCAATGAGCGCGAACCAGTCTTAGCAATTTTCTTGAAAGCTTTGGTTGCTACCTGACTTAGGTATTGATTGTCTTCTTGCAGCTGGCTGCTGGTTCGAATCAAGTTGCTAAAAATCCCGCTGCCGAGTTGTTTCTCGAGAAAAGGAAGAACAACTTTTCGAATTCGAACTCTAAGAAACTTGAGGTCCTTATTTTGGGGATCTTGCCAAGGCGAAATCTTTTCATCTTTGCAAAACTGCTCGGTGGTAGCTCGCTCGATGGAAAGTAGTGGTCGTAGAAGTCTCTCGCTTCTTACGCTCATTCCAGAGAGTGACCGTGAACCAGATCCTCTGGTTAGTCCAAGTAAAACTGTCTCTGCTTGATCGTTTGCGGTGTGACCCAGAACAATAAAATCTGACTTGCTTTCGATGCGAATGCTTTCGAGTGCTTCATATCTTGCATCCCTTGCGGCTGCTTCTGGTCCTCCTTTGGTTCCAACTTTTACCTTTTTACTCCAGGCTTCGGTAATTCCAATTTGGTGAAGCGTTTCTAATGTTTGCTCAGTGACTTTAGCGGATACTTTTTGAAGTCCGTGGTCAATAGTTACGCTCGCAACCTGCAGTTGCAGTTTCTTTGATTCAAACATCGTTGCTGAAGCTAGGGCCAAAGAGTCCGCCCCTCCAGACACTGCAATAAGCAGTTTTTGCCCGGGTTTGGTGTTTGCAGCTAGGACCTCGCGAACTGCATGGCGGATTGCTCCCTGAGAGGGGCTTAGCCGCTTGCGTTGAGACACAATAAATCCTTTGATTAGATAATCTTTATTAGGTAAGCCTATTGAGGAGAGCAATGTTTGAAGTCGTAATCGAGATCCCTCGGGGTTCTAGGAACAAGTACGAAGTAGACCATGAAACTGGTCGCGTGCACTTAGACCGCGTGCTCTACACCCCTTTTGTTTACCCAGCGGATTACGGTTACTTCGACAAAACCTTGGGTGGCGATGGCGACCCGCTAGATGTTTTAGTGCTACTTGAGTTTCCGGTTTACCCGGGAGTAGTAATCAAAGCGCGTCCAGTTGGTGTTTTGCCCATGGAAGACGATGGCGGAATCGATGAGAAGGTTCTGTGTGTTCCTGCGGGCGATAAGCGCTGGGATCACATTCAAGATATCAAAGATGTTCCTGAGCAAACCAAGAATGAGATCGAACACTTTTTTGCTCACTACAAAGATCTGGAGCCAGGAAAGTGGGTCAAGCTAGGTAAGTGGGCCGGTAAAGCTGAAGCGGAAAGAATCATCGCTGAGGCACAGGCCAACTACAAGCACTAAAGACTTTAGGCTGATGGCCTAGCTGCATACGGAACTAGTTCTCCGGTTCGACCACTCAAGTTTCTAATTCTTACTGGTGCCGACGGGTTCGGGGCTTCAATGAACAGGTCATTACCTAAATACATTCCGATGTGATATTTATTCAAAACCGTTCTGTTCCAGTAGTCGCGACTTGTTGACCAGAAAATTAAATCGCCAGCCTGAAGTTGACTTAGTGGAACCAATTGACGTCGATCTGCGGCTGTCATGA
>JBIJBA010000050.1:0-7158 GCA_044345455.1 Rhodoluna sp. | reverse complement strand
TTGGCAATGGTTCAAATCAGACCGAAGAGATTCGGTCAGATTAGACCGCGCTTCTGATCGAAGCGGCAACAAAGACCTCGACAATTACAACCAGATGCTAGATCGCATCAACCAAAGGCCCTAGATGCAATCTGTGACACTCTCTGTTGAGCAGCAGAACCTTTTCGATTACATCGAGCAATCCGAAAACAATATCTTCATTACTGGCCGAGCTGGAACCGGTAAATCAACCCTGCTTAGCTACTTGGTTGAAAATACCCAGAAAAATGTTGCGGTGTGTGCTCCAACTGGAGTTGCTGCTCTAAATGTTGGCGGAGTAACCATTCACTCGCTATTTGGCTTTCCTTTTGGAATTCTGGCCGATCAAGATCTTGCACGGCACATGAACAAGCGAACTAGAGAAGTCCTTGCTGCATTGGATGTTTTGATCATCGACGAAGTTTCGATGGTAAATGCCGATTTGATGGATGCCATATCCCGAGCTATGGGAATTGCCAGGGGTAGAAGAAAGCTTCCTTTTGGTGGTGCACAGGTAGTGATGTTTGGAGATCCGTATCAACTCTCTCCGGTTCCAGGAAACAACGAAGAGCGAAACTACATGAGTGAAAATTACCAATCAATTTGGTTTTTCGATGCAAAGGTATGGCGCGAAGATTCACTGGAAAGATTCGAGCTTGGCGAAATCTTCCGTCAGTCTGATGAAGATTTCAAAACAATTTTGAATTCGATTCGAGTCGGCGAAGTCGAGCAGCACATGCTCGACACTTTGAATGCCGCTGGAAATAGGTTTCCCTCACATGAGGAGATAATTCGTCTAGCGACTATAAATGCAAGCGTTGACAAAACAAACAAAGAGCGAATGAATTTGCTCACCACGAAGCCGAAGACCTTCGAAGCCATTTTTAGTGCCAGTGATGAAACTGCCTTTGGAAGAACACTTCCAGCAGAGCCTTTACTTGAACTAAAAGTCGGTGCCCAAGTTATGTTCATAAAAAACGATGACGGCAAAAGAACTGCCGACGGATTAGTTCGACGCTGGGTCAATGGAACCATTGGAAAAGTAGTTGATATGCCATCAAGTGGTGGAGTGGTTGTTGAAGTTGACGGTGAACGACTAGATGTTGGGAAGGCAACTTGGGAAAAAGTCCGTTACGAAATCGACGAAGAGTTTGATGAAGAAACAGGCCGAGTAAAAGAAGTGCTAGTAACCATTCCTTTGGCGGAGTATCAGCAGATTCCCCTCAGGCTTGCTTGGTCAGTAACCATTCACAAATCTCAAGGGCAAACTTACGACGAAGCAGTTATTGATCTTGGTAGCGGAGCTTTTAGTCCTGGACAAACCTACGTTGCACTATCTCGAATTCGCTCTTTGGAAGGGCTGTATTTGACTCGCGCCATTAGACAACAAGATGTCATGGTCGATAAAGACGTGATCAGGTTTATGAGCGGGGTCAAAACAGCACCGGTTGAAAAGCTTTTCTAGCCCAGCAGCCACCAGTTGATTGGCTGATGAAGCCTTGCTGCCCAGTCACTTTCTTCGTGGGCGGTGCCAGGGAATATTCCATACATCAAGTCTTTATCTCGAACATAACCCCTGGCTTCAAAACCCTTGATGGCTTTGTTGTGAAAGGGAGGGTAGAACAAATCCAAACCTTCGGTTCCGCTGTCGGTATAGATCTTGTGCTTGCCAGGATTTGGAAGATACTTGGGAAGTTCTTGCGACATGTATTCGTGACCGATAATCCAGTGTGTTGAGAAGCAAAGCGCGGCGCCAAAAAGATTTGGGTATTTGCTCATCAAGTAAAGGGACGCAAGTCCCCCCATCGAACCTCCAGCGATTGCTGTTCGTTCCATTTGGTGCTCGATGCCGTATTTTTCCAAAACCATCGGCAGGATCTTCTCGGCAAGTAAAACGTTGTATTCACCGTTCATAGAGGTTTTATGAATTGGCTTGTATTCAAGGGGCAGGTTGTCAAAGATGTCTGGATGCGCTTCGACTATTTCCTTTGGCGCAAGTTCCAGCATTCTGGTGCCAGGACCTAGGCCATGAACGGCAATAATAAGCGGTTGTGGATCAGCTTTTATTCTTTTGTCTTGAATGGCATGCAGAATTCCCCAGGGAGAGTTATTTGAAGCGGTCCTTGGATCAAAGACATTCTTGCCATCGTGCATCATCAGAATCGGCGTATAGGAGACAACTTTTTCTGGAACCCAAACATCTACGCGGTGATCATCAACAACAAAGGTCTCAAGCTTTCCAAAAGCCATGGCAATCTTTTGCTTGCGAAGTTCTCTGAAGGCCATAAACAACGGAAAGGTGAAAGCCATTGCCGTTATCCCAGAAGCTAAGAAATACAGCCACACTCGCTTCATGCCAAGTTTCTTTGCTTCGTAGAGCATGAAAACCACTAAAGCCAAAATCACAATTAATAGATCCAGCGAGAGCACCCAGTCCACGGCGGAACCAAACCAGGCCTTGAGATAGTCCTGACCCTCGAGAGAGGCAATTGCGTTAAACCACCAGGCAGTTATGAGCCCGATGCCAGCTAGGACGAAATAGATTCTGGCTCTTATTTCGTGACCGAACATTGTGATTTCCTTCCCGGTAGTTATTACCCTAGCAACGCTTGGCAAGGCAGTAATCTAGAGCAATGTTGATGTCAGATCGCGATATACGCGCAAGTATCGAAGCCGGCCAAATTGGGCTAGAGCCCCTTGAGATGGGTTTACTCCAGCCCAGCTCAATCGATGTTCGACTAGACCGATTCTTTAGGTTGTTTGACAATCACAAGTACGCATTCATCGACCCTGCAGAGCAGCAAGACGAGCTAACTCGTTTGATTGAAGTTGACCCAGCAGAACCTTTCATCTTGCACCCGGGAGAATTTGTTCTTGGCTCAACGTATGAGTTTGTAACACTGCCAGATGATGTTGCAGCAAGGCTAGAAGGAAAAAGCTCACTTGGAAGACTTGGACTGCTAACTCACTCAACAGCCGGATTTGTTGATCCAGGATTCAAAGGTCACGTCACCCTTGAGCTTTCAAACGTCGCAACGTTGCCAATAAAACTCTGGCCGGGAATGAAGATCGGTCAGCTTTGCTTTTTCAAGCTGACATCGCCTTCAGAGCATCCTTACGGCAGCGAGAAGTACTCATCAAGATATCAAGGACAGCGCGGACCAACAGCTTCAAGAAGTTACAAGAACTTCTATAGAACTGATGTTGGTTCTGCTCCGCTAGAGAACTAGCTCGAGTAACTTACCTTCGGGTTTGGATTTACTCTAAGTAGCAGCGCCAATCCAACAATCAGAATTACCATCAGACCCAACACACCGTAAATGGTTGTGTTTTCTTCTCCGGTAGCAACTGCTGCAATTGTGATTGCGGTTGCCCAGAAGAAACCCGATAGGAAGCTAATTGCGCGACCGGTGGTCTGATACAAACCAAACACTTCACCCTCGCGGCCCTCAGGAGCGAACCTAGAAACAAATGTTCTAGAAGATGCCTGTGCTGGGCCTACAAACAAGCACAGCGCCAAACCACCAATCCAGTAAGTAATCTGACCAGCGTCGGCAAAGATAAAGACTCCAAAGCCAGCAATTATCAAGCCAATTAGGGAAGCTGCGATAACGTTTCGTGATCCCACGACATCGTCAATGCGACCACCAATTACAGCTCCAATTCCGGCAACGATGTTGGCAGCCATACCGAAGATAATGATCTCAGTTTGAGTGAAACCAAAAGCAAGGGATCCAAGCACTGCTCCAAAGGTGAATACGCCAGCTAGACCGTCACGGTAAACAGCTGAGGAAATTAGGAACTTGAAAGTATCTGGTGCTTGCTTGTAGAGGCTCTTTAGTTGCTCCCATAGCTTTCCATACGAAGCAAAGATGCTCTCTTTAGGTGCATTCTTCTTTCCCTCAATTTCTGGAACCCTAAGTAGTAATGGGATAGAGAAAACCAGAGTCCAAACTGCACAGAACAAGAAGACAGTTCTAACTTCTAATCCGTCGGTAGCCGGGACACCAAACACGGTTGCTGGTAGTACAAAACCAAAGAGAGCAACAGCAAGCAGGATGATTCCTCCAAGGTAACCTAGTCCCCACGCGTAGCCTGAGATTCGACCAATGGTAGAAGGAGAGGAAACGGATCTGAGCATCGCGTAGTAGTTGATAAAGGCTGTTTCTTGAACAATGGAACCCAGTCCGTAAAGAACTAGACCAAATAGCAGGAACTCAGCTTTGGGTTCGACAAAGAAGCTGGCGATCATGATTCCAACCAACACGTAAGTGTTGGTCATAAGCCAGAACTTTCTGCGGCCACCAATGTCGGAACGACGACCGAGAATCGGAGCGATTACCGCCAGGACAAAGCCCGCAATACCTGTTGCGATACCCAGCAGCGCATCGGCATTGGTACCGGCTTCTGCCACAGCGGAGGCCAGGTAGACCGGGAAGATGAAGGTCTGCATGATGGTCGGATAGGGCTGCTCTGCCCAGTCCCACAGGGCCCAGGCGAAGGTGCCCTTCTGGCCAAGCTTGGTCTTAGGTAGGCGGATCTTTGATTTTCCAGATGTGTTTGTCATGGCAACAAGCTACCGCAAGCGTGGACAGTTGCCACCAAATAGGCGGAGAATTTGGCGTGAACAGATTGCCTGGCTAGAACTTGAGTAGGCGCGACTCAAGTTTTTTGGGAAAACACTTGACAAATTTGAGATAGTTTGTGAAACTTGAGTCAATGAGGCTCAAGTTTGGGTCCTCAACCCCGATACACCAGTAAATACAAGGAGAAAACAAGCATGGCACGTGCAGTGGGTATTGACCTAGGAACCACCAATAGCGCAGTTTCAGTACTAGAAGGCGGAGAACCAACGGTTATCGTCAACGCTGAGGGCTTTAGAACCACCCCTTCCATAGTGGCTTTCACCAAAGACGGAGAGGTTCTGGTGGGCGAGACCGCCAAGCGCCAGGCCGTAACTAACGTAGACCGCACCATTGCCTCGGTAAAGAGGCACATGGGCACCGACTGGAAATTCAAGGTCGATGACAAGAATTACACCGCTCAGGAGATCTCAGCCAGGATTCTGTCCAAGCTCAAAAGAGACGCCGAGACCTACCTGGGTGAATCCGTAACCGACGCCGTAATCACGGTTCCGGCTTACTTCAACGACGCCGAGCGTCAGGCAACTAAGGAAGCCGGTGAGATTGCAGGACTAAACGTTCTTCGCATTATCAACGAGCCAACCGCAGCTGCTTTGGCCTACGGACTCGATAAAGGTCAGCAAGATGAATTGATCTTGGTGTTTGACCTTGGTGGTGGAACATTCGACGTATCTCTACTTGAGGTAGGAAAAGACGATGACTTCTCAACCATTCAAGTTCGCTCAACTTCCGGTGACAACCGTCTAGGTGGAGATGACTGGGATCAGAGAATCGTTGACCACCTAGTCAAGAAGTTTAAGGACACCACCGGTGTCGATGTTGCTAAAGACAAGATCGCTTTGCAGCGACTAAAAGAAGCAGCGGAGCAGGCTAAGAAAGAACTTTCTCAGTCGACCACCGCAAACATTCAACTTCCATACTTGTCTCTAACTGAAAATGGACCTGCAAACTTGGACGAGACAATTACTCGTGCCCAGTTCGAGCAGCTAACCGCTGATCTACTAGAGCGCACCAAGAAGCCTTTCAACGACGTAATCAAGGAAGCAGGTGTAAAGGTTGCCGACATCGCACACGTTGTGATGGTTGGTGGATCAACTCGTATGCCAGCAGTTACCGAATTGGTAAAGCAGCTAACCGAAGGAAAAGAACCAAATAAGGCAGTAAACCCAGATGAGGTTGTTGCTGTTGGTGCTTCACTCCAGGCCGGTGTTCTAAAGGGTGAACGTAAGGACGTTCTACTTATCGACGTGACTCCACTAGCTCTTGGAATTGAAACCAAGGGTGGAATCATGACCAAGCTAATCGAGCGCAACACTGCGATTCCAACCAAGCGAAGTGAAACTTTCACTACCGCCGATGACAACCAGCCTTCGGTTTCGATTCAGGTCTACCAGGGTGAGCGCGAGTTCACCAGGGACAACAAGTCTTTAGGAAACTTTGAGCTAACCGGTATCGCACCAGCACCGCGCGGTATTCCTCAGGTTGAAGTTACTTTCGACATTGACGCTAACGGTATCGTTCACGTGTCCGCTAAGGACAAGGGAACAGGTAAAGAGCAGTCGATGACAATCACCGGTGGATCTTCACTTGCGAAAGAAGACATCGAGCGCATGGTTAAAGAAGCTGAAGAGCACGCTGCTGAAGACAAGAAGCGTCGCGAAGAGCAGGACCTAAAAAACACTGCCGAGCAGATGGCTTACCAAACCGAGAAGATCATCAAGGACAACGATGACAAACTGACCGAAGAGGTAAAGACCGATGTTCAAGCAGATATCGATGCTCTAAAGACAGCACTTGCCGGCGACGACATTGATGCCATCAAGAGTGCTAACGAGAAGCTAGCCACCTCAGCCCAGAAACTAGGCGAGGCAATCTACGCAAACACTTCAGAGGATGCTCCGGCTGAATCAGAAGCGTCTAGTGAAGATGTGGTTGATGCTGAAGTAGTCGACGACGAGCCAGCCGCCGAGAAGAAGTAATGGCCGAGGAAAACCTCGAGCCAACCGAGAACGAAACCTCCGATCAGGTCGGGTCCGAAGAAACTCCGGACCCGATCGATCAGGAGTTAGCGGACCTAGTTGAGCAGACCGGACCAATCAGCAAAGAAGCAGAGCTTCTTGCTGATTTGCAGCGTCTTCAGGCAGAGTTCGTAAACTACAAAACCAGAGTCGAGCGAGACAGGGATCAAGCAAGAAACTCAGCAATAGTTGAAGTTCTTCGCTCGCTGCTTCCAGCACTCGATGATTTGGAGCGCGCTGAATCACACGGTGATCTAGAAGGAACACCGTTTATGGCGGTAGTTACCAAGCTCAGAAATGCTGGCGACAAGTTTGGGCTAAAAAAGTTTGCCGTAAAAGGTGAAAAATTCGATCCTGAAATTCACAATGCCCTAGCTCAGGTGCCAAGCAAAGACGTCACAGAGCCCACCATCAACGAGGTAGTTGAGGCGGGATTCATGATTGATGACCGACTTATTCGCCCAGCGATGGTCTCAGTA
>JBIJBA010000049.1:0-7339 GCA_044345455.1 Rhodoluna sp. | reverse complement strand
AAGGCTGAAACTGCCGAAGTTCGCGGTTACCGCAAGTCACGTCGTGGCGTTGTAGTAAGCGACAAGATGAACAAGACCATTGTTGTTTTGTTGGAAGACCGCGTAAAGCACCCGCTTTATGGAAAAGTTGTCACCCAGTCCAAGAAGGTAAAGGCTCACGATGAGACTAACCAGGCTGGAATCGGTGACCTCGTTCTAATCAGCGAGACCCGCCCACTAGCAGCAACTAAGAACTGGCGCCTAGTCGAGATTCTCGAAAAGGCCAAGTAACCAAAAGGACAAAGCAGTTTCTGTTTTGACCAACTAACAAGGAGTATGAAGTGATTCAGCAGGAATCTAGACTCAAGGTAGCCGACAACTCGGGTGCCAAGGAGTTGCTCGCTATTCGCATTCTCGGTGGCTCAGGTCGTCGCTATGCAGGTATCGGTGACTTGATCGTTGCGTCTGTAAAGGACGCCATCCCAGGCGGAAACGTCAAAAAGGGTGAAGTAGTCAAGGCCGTTATCGTTCGCACAGTGAAGGAAACTCGTCGTGCAGACGGTTCATACATCAAGTTCGATGAGAACGCAGCTGTAATCGTAAAGCCAGACGGCGAGCCTCGCGGAACACGTATCTTTGGTCCAGTTGGCCGTGAGCTACGCGACAAGAAGTTTATGAAGATCATTTCTCTTGCACCGGAGGTTATTTAATCATGCCGAAAATCAAAAAAGGCGACCTAGTTCAGGTCATCACCGGAGCCAAGGCGGATCGCGGCGGAGACCGTGGCAAGCAGGGCAAGGTTTTGTCTGTGGATTTTGAGAAGAACCGCGTAATTGTTGAAGGCGTAAACATGGTTACTCGCCACAACAAGATCGGTCAGACCGAAAAAGGCGCTAAGACCGGCGGTATCGAAACTATGGAAGCTGGAGTTCACATCTCTAATGTGGCGCTAGTTGACCCAAGCACCAAGAAGCCAACCCGCATGGGTTCGAAGGTTGAGTCTGTCACCAAGGGTGGCAAGTCCAAGACCGTTCGCACCCGTGTATCGGTTAAGTCAGGTAAGGAAATCTAATGGCTGATGAAAAAGACACCACAGTCGAAGCTGAGGTAACTACAGATGCTGCTGCCGAAGAGGTAGTAGAAGTAGCTGCTAAGGAAGAAAAGCCAGCTAAGGCAAAAGCAGAAAAGAAGCCTTACGTTCGCATCGAGCCACGTCTTCAGAAGCGCTACCGTTCTGAATTGAAGCCTGAGCTTATGAAGGAATTCGGCTTCAAGAACGTCCACCAAGTACCAGGTCTTACCAAGATCGTTGTGAACATGGGTGTTGGAGCTGCCGCTAAGGATGCCAAGCTAATCGATGGCGCAGTTAAGGAATTGACTGCGATCACTGGACAGAAGCCAAAGATCAACTTGGCAACCAAGTCCATCGCACAGTTCAAGCTTCGGGAGGGTCAGGCAATTGGTTGCCACGTGACCTTACGCGGAGACCGCATGTGGGAATTTCTGGACCGCTTGCTAAACCTTGCACTTCCTCGTATTCGTGACTTCCGCGGGCTTAGCCCAAAGCAGTTCGATGGCAAGGGTAACTACACCTTCGGTCTAACCGAGCAGAACGTTTTCCACGAGATTAGCCAAGATGACATCGATCGCGTACGCGGCATGGACATCACAATCGTTACAACAGCAAAGAACAACAACGAGGGTCTTGCGCTACTAACGGCGCTTGGCTTCCCATTCACGAAACCAAACAACTAATCGGATAGGTCCCTAACGGGAAACCACCGAGGAAGGCACACACTATGACAATGACAGATCCGGTTGCAGATTTTCTGACCCGGCTGCGCAATGCTAACTCTGCACACCACGAGAGCGCTTCCTTGCCTTACAGCAAGCTCAAGGGTCAGATTGCTGAAATCCTCAAGTCTGAGGGTTATATCAAGAGCTTCGCAGTTCAGGATGCAGAAGTAGGCAAGACCCTTGTGGTCGACCTAAAGTACGGACCTAACCGCGAGCGTTCAATCGCCGGTATCAAGAGAGTGTCAAAGCCAGGTCTTCGCGTTTACGCAAAGTCAACCGAGCTACCTCGCGTTCTTGGTGGTTTGGGAATCGCAATTTTGTCAACATCATCCGGTCTACTAACAGACCGCCAAGCAGCCAAGAAGGGAGTAGGCGGAGAAGTTGTCGCCTACGTTTGGTAATCGAAGATGTCACGTATTGGAAAGTCACCGATCCCGGTTCCAACCGGCGTCGAAGTTAATATCTCTGGGTCTGACGTTTCTGTCAAAGGACCTAAGGGTCAGTTGAGCCTAACTGTCGCCTCACCAATCACTGTTGCGTTGACCGACGGCAAGGTAGTTGTTAGCCGTCCAGACGAGGAGAGAATCTCTCGCGCACTGCACGGACTAACTCGAACTTTGATTGCAAACCAGATCATTGGTGTTACCCAAGGATTCACCAAGGCTTTGGAAATTGTTGGAACCGGTTACCGGGTAGCTTCCAAGGGCCAGGCTCTTGAGTTTGCTCTTGGTTACTCGCACCCAATCGTTGTTGACCCACCACAGGGAATCTCATTCGCTGTTGAGGGAAACACCAAAATTATTGTCTCAGGTATCGACAAGCAAGCTGTTGGAGAAGTTGCAGCCAACATCCGTAAGCTACGCAAGCCAGAGCCATACAAGGGCAAGGGTGTTCGTTACGCCGGCGAAGTTGTTCGTCGCAAGGCCGGAAAGAGCGGTAAGTAATCATGGGACTAATTCCAAAACTACGCGGTAAGAGCTCAACAGCTGCTCGTATCCGTCGTCACCTTCGTCTTCGCAAGAAGATCTCGGGAGACGCAATGCGTCCACGCATGGTTGTTACCCGCTCCGCTCGTCACATGCTGGTTCAGCTAGTTGATGACACCAAGGGTGTAACCCTGGCTTCTGCTTCAACCATGGAGAAAGATCTTCGTGGCATAAAAGGAGACAAGACTGCCAAGGCCGCAAAGATCGGCGCAACAATTGCCGAGCGCGCTAAGAAAGCTGGCATTACCGAAGTGGTCTTCGACCGCGGCGGAAACAAGTATTCCGGACGCATTCAAGCAGTTGCTGATGCCGCCCGCGAGGGAGGTCTGAAGCTATGAGCGAAGAAAACAAGGAGACAAACTTGGAAACTACCCCAGCTGCAGTTGCAGTAGCGGTCGACCCACAAGAGCGCGAAGCTCGTCGTGGATCACGCGATCGTGCACCTAAAGGTGAGCGTCGCGATCGCGAAGAAACCAAGAGCCAATTCTTGGAGCGAGTTGTGACAATCAACCGTGTTTCCAAGGTTGTAAAGGGTGGACGCCGCTTTAGCTTCACCGCACTGGTCGTTGTCGGAGACGGTAACGGAACAGTCGGAGTTGGCTACGGCAAGGCTAAGGAAGTTCCAGCAGCTATTGCAAAGGGAGTTGAAGAGGCTAAGAAGAGCTTCTTCCGCGTCCCTCGCGTTGGAAACACCATCCCACACCCAGTTCAGGGTGAAGCTGCTGCCGGTGTTGTACTACTTCGCCCAGCATCCGCTGGTACCGGTGTTATCGCCGGTGGTCCAGTTCGTGCCATCTTGGAGTGTGCGGGAATCCATGACGTTTTGTCTAAGTCATTGGGATCTTCAAACACCCTAAACATCGTTCACGCCACCGTCGCCGCACTGCGTCAGCTCGAAGAGCCATCCGCCGTTGCAGCTCGTCGTGGATTATCGGTTGAGGAAGTTGTTCCTGCGGGACTACTTCGCGAGCAAAGAAAGGCGGTTTCCTAATCATGGCTGCCCGTCTAAAAGTCACTCAAATCAAGAGCAAGATTGGTGGAAGACCAAATCAGGTCAACACCCTTCGTAGCCTCGGACTGAAAAGAATTGGCGACATCATCGTCAAGGAAGATACCCCCGTGGTACGTGGAATGGTTAACACCGTTGCCCATCTAGTAGTAGTCGAGGAGATTAACTAATGGCTGAAGAAAAGAAGCCAGCAGCTAAGAAACCTGCAGCTAAGAAGCCTGCAGCTAAGAAACCTGCAGCTAAGAAACCTGCAGCAGCTAAGTCTGCCGCTGAGAAGAAGCCTGCCGCTAAGAGCGCCGCTGCAAAACCAGCCGCCAAGCCTGCTGCCGAGAAAAAGCCAGCCGCAAAGCCAGCCGCAAAGCCTGCCGCTGACAAGAAGCCTGCCGCAGCAAAGTCTGCTGCCAAGGCCGAAGCTCCTGCAGCAGAAAAGCCAGTTGCTGAAAAAGCTCCAACAAAGGTTGAGAAGTCAGTTCGCCAAGGAAAGTCTGTAAAGAAGAAGTCTGCTCCGAGACAGAAGTCTCCGATCTTGAAGCTTCACCACTTGCGTCCAGCTCCTGGATCAAAGCAAGAGCGCACCCGTGTTGGTCGTGGAGAAGCGTCAAAGGGTAAAACTTCCGGTCGTGGAACCAAGGGAACCAAGGCTCGCTACCAGGTGCGTCCAGGTTTCGAAGGTGGTGGAGTTCGTCTAGTTATGAGAACCCCGAAGCTTCGTGGTTTCAAGAACCCATTCCGCGTTGAGTACCAGGTGGTAAATCTTGAGAAGCTTCAAGAGTCTTATCCAAAGGGTGGAGCTGTAACCGTGAAAGACCTAGTAGCTAAGGGCCTAGTTCGCAAGGACGAACCAGTTAAGGTTCTGGGCAACGGTGACATCTCGGTTAAGCTAGACGTGCAAGTTGACAAGGTCTCCGAGCAAGCAAAATCAAAGATTTTGGCTGCTGGCGGCTCAGTTAGCAAGTAGCTACTAAGCCAGGAGGCTCAAGTTGATTAATGCCGTGATTCGTGCGTTTCGCACACCGGATCTAAGACGCAAGCTGTTTTTCACGCTTGCGATCGTGGCTGTCTTCCGCTTGGGCTCATTCATCCCAGCTCCTTATGTTGACTACGGAAACGTTCAGCAGTGTTTGGCTCAAACCAACAACACCTCTGGTCTTTACGAGCTTGTAAACCTATTCAGCGGTGGAGCACTGCTTCAGCTATCTATCTTTGCTCTTGGAATCATGCCTTACATCACAGCTTCGATCATTACCCAGCTGCTTCGGGTGGTAATTCCTCGCTTCGAGACCCTGCATAAAGAAGGTCAAGCTGGACAGGCAACACTTACCCAGTACACCAGGTACCTAACCATCGGTTTAGGTCTCTTGCAGTCCACAACCTTGATTGCGGTAGCTAGACAGGGAGCACTATTTGGTGCCGACTGTGTGCTTCCGATTTTGACTGACTCTTCACCGCTTGCCATCACCATGATGGTTATCACCATGACAGCCGGAACCGGTTTGATCATGTGGATGGGTGAGCTCATCACCGAGCGTGGCGTCGGTAACGGAATGTCATTGCTGATTTTTGCATCCATTGCATCTTCTTTCCCATCCTCGTTGTTAGCCATCGCCGAGACTCGTTCAATTGAGACCCTGGTGGTAGTAATCGTGGTGGGTATTGGAATTGTTGGACTGGTAGTGCTCGTTGAGCAATCGCAGCGAAGAATTCCAGTTCAGTACGCAAAGCGCATGGTTGGAAGAAGAACTTACGGTGGCCAGGCAACTTATATCCCGATCAAAGTAAACATGGCTGGAGTTATCCCAGTTATCTTTGCTTCCAGCTTGCTGTACCTACCAGCCCTGATTGCACAGTTCAACCAGCCAGACGCTGAAGGAAGAGTTGCTCCATGGGTTGAGTGGGTTTCAAACTACCTAACTCAAGGTGATCACCCGCTATACATGGCGCTTTACTTCTTACTGATCATCGGATTCACATACTTCTATGTCGCAATTACTTTCAACCCAGAAGAAGTAAGCGACAACATGAAAAAGTACGGTGGCTTTATTCCTGGTATTCGTGCCGGAAGACCAACCACGGAATTCCTTGAATACGTGCTTTCTAGAGTCACATTCCCAGGTTCGATTTACCTTGGTCTAATTGCGCTTATTCCACTGATTGCATTCTCGATTGTTGGAGCGAACCAGAACTTCCCATTCGGTGGAACTTCCATTTTGATCATCGTCGGTGTTGGTCTTGAGACCGTGAAGCAAATCAGCGCTCAGATGCAGCAGCGTAACTACGAAGGTCTTCTGAAATGATGAAGCTTCTCTTGATCGGCCCCCCTGGAGCCGGCAAGGGAACGCAGGCTTCAAAACTCTCTGAAGTCTTTGGCATCCCCGCTATTTCAACTGGTGATATCTTTCGTGAAAACGTAAAGAACCAAACACCGCTTGGTATCGAAGCTAAGTCCTATATGGATAGCGGCGAGTATGTGCCAGATGAACTAACTAACAAACTAGTTCACGACAGATTACAAAACCCAGACTGCGTAAATGGTTTTTTGCTTGACGGATATCCAAGAACAGCAGATCAAGTTCAAGAACTTGACGCAATTTTGACTGAAACCAATTCCAAGCTTGATGCTGTGGTGCAGCTAACCGCAGATACTGATGAGGTCGTCAGACGTCTTGCCAAAAGAGCAATTGACCAGGGCAGATCAGACGACACCGAAGATGTTTTGCGCAATCGACTAAGCGTTTATGAAGACCAAACAGCGCCACTAATTAGCGTCTACGCATCACGCGGCCTACTAGTAAAAGTTGACGGCCTTGGAGAAATTGCTGAAGTGACTCGAAGAATCACTGAAGCACTCGATTCCAAAAACCAGAACTAACAGGGGAACGCCATGTCCCGTTCCGAGTTCGAGCTCAAAACTCCTGAGCAACTTATCGGTATGCGAAAAGCTGGACTCATAACTGCTAAAGCTCTTGAGGCAGTAAAGGTCGCTTGCGTAGCTGGAGTATCGACGCTGGAACTTGATCGGATTGCAAATGAAACCATTGAGTCCTTCGGAGCCCATTCAAACTTCCAATTAGTTGCGGGCTACAACCACACCATCTGCGCCTCGGTAAATCACGAAGTGGTGCACGGCATTCCCGCCCCCGAGAGAATTCTCGAGGCAGGAGATATCCTTTCGGTGGATTGTGGGGCAGAGATTGATGGTTGGAATGGCGATAGCGCTATCACCATAATCGTGCCTGATGAATCAGGTCAGATCCCTGATACTGATTTGGTTCGATCAAGAATCGCACTTTCTAAAGCAACCGATGGATCACTTTGGGCAGGTATTGCTTCTTTAGCCAAAGCGGAACGCTTGGGTGAAGTTGGAGCCGCTATCGAGGATTACATCGAAGCCAATGGCAAATATGGCATTTTGGAAGATTACGTTGGTCACGGTATTGGTCGATCGATGCACGAGGAGCCACCGGTTTATAACTTCCGCACCAAGTTGCTGGGCCCAAAAGTGACCCCAGGGCTAGTAGTTGCAATTGAGCCGATGGTTACCGCCGGGTCCAACAAAACCAAGGTTTTG
>JBIJBA010000051.1:0-6858 GCA_044345455.1 Rhodoluna sp. | reverse complement strand
AGATTCCAAAAGTGCTTCTACCCAATTCTTCTTGCTGGCCAAAACCTCAAGGCTGAATCCACTACTTTTTCTTTGCTCAGCAAGCATTGCGCCGACAGTTCCAGAAGTGTCAGAGAGGTCAATGCCCTCCGCGTCCATTACCAGGAAGCTAACCTCGCCTGGCAAAACAAAATACAGTCGATCTCTGGCTTGTGCACGGATGTAAACCTCGTCATCCCAACGAAGACGCTCCTGCTGCATGCCTTCTAAGTTCTCTTGAGCCTCTAGAACAAGTGCCCGGTAGTCTGCTATTTGCCTTTGCTGCTCGTACCAAATCTGAATGCTTGGAGCGAGAGTGAACATTCCAATTAGGATTACCGCCAGCAGCGCTAGCGTGTAGCTATTTAGCCGACCGGTGATTCTCATTTAGTGTCCTAGCGAAAGTTCTTGAAAGCCTTGGCTCCTGGGTAGTAAGCGGCATCGGCAAGTTCTTCTTCGATGCGAAGTAATTGGTTGTACTTGGCCACTCGCTCGCTTCTAGCAGGAGCACCGGTCTTGATCTGACCGGCATTGGTAGCTACCGCTAGGTCGGCAATAAAGGTGTCTTCGGTTTCACCGGAACGGTGAGAAATAATTGCTGTCATTCCGTTGCTCTGAGCAAGTGCTACCGCATCCAGGGTCTCGGTCAAGGTACCAATTTGGTTTACTTTTACCAGAATGCTGTTTGCAGTTCCTTTATCGATTCCGGTTTGGAGTCTTGACGGGTTTGTAACAAACAGGTCATCTCCAACTAACTGGACCTTATCTCCAAGGCGCTTTGTCATTGCTGCCCAGCCGTCCCAGTCGTTTTCGTCTAGTGGGTCCTCGATGGAAACTAGCGGGAAGGCAGCTACCAGGCCTTCGTAGTAGGTGATCATCTCTTCGGCAGAATGAGCTTTGCCTTCGAAGTGGTACTTACCGTCTTTGTAAAATTCGGTGGCCGCAACATCTAGCGCCATGGCGATGTCACTTCCAACCTTGTAACCGGCTTTTTCAATGGCTTCTGAGATCAATTCCAGAGCTGCGCGGTTCGTTGGAAGATCTGGAGCGAATCCACCCTCGTCACCTAGACCGGTTGAAAGGTTCTTGGACTGCAAAAGGGACTTTAGAGAGTGGTAAACCTCGGTTCCCCATCTGAGCGCTTCTGAGAAAGTTGGAGCTCCAATTGGAACAATCATGAACTCCTGAACATCCACACCGTTGTCCGCGTGAGCGCCACCGTTCAAGATGTTCATCAGGGGAACAGGAAGTGTGTGAGCATTTGGTCCACCCAGGTATCGATAGAGAGGCAGATCACTGCTGTCAGCTGCAGCTTTAGCAACAGCTAAAGAAACACCCAAAATTGCGTTAGCACCTAAGTTTGATTTAGTTTCGGTTCCATCAAGGGCGATTAGAGCGTTATCAACTGATCTCTGGTCGGTGGCATCGAAATCAACCAGTGCCTCATCGATTTCTCCGATTACTCGAAGAACCGCTTTTTGAACACCCTTACCTAGGAATCTAGACTTGTCGCCATCTCTTGACTCGTGTGCTTCGAATGCTCCAGTTGATGCGCCAGATGGAACAGCCGCACGACCAAAGGAGTCATCATCTAGTAAAACCTCAACTTCAATAGTTGGGTTACCTCGAGAGTCGAGGATTTCGCGAGCACCGATGGCTTCGATAAGTGACAAGGGGTTTCTCCTTAGTTGTTCGGAATCAAATTCCAATGTGATTATCAGTTGCCGCCGTTGGCACACTACTAGTTTAGTTTGACTAGCCCTAGGCTATGGGTTTGATTGATAGACCCTTGAAGCCTTCAGCGGGCTTATCAAGGCTTGCAAAGGAAGAAAAACCCTGTAGCTTCAAGCTATCTAGCAAGGTGTTCAACTTCTTAGGCTTTGGCTCTAGCCTCACCTGGTAACCGGCTTCAATTGCCTGAGCTTGAGTAGCTAAGGCTTGCTGCAGATCTGACTCATCGAAAACCAAAACCAAGTTCTTGTTTGCTGTTGATTCGGCAGAAACTAAATCGGCAACTCTTTCAAAGCCGAGTGAGATTCCAACGGCCGCAACATCTTCACCTAGCCATTTGCCAACCATTCCGTCATAGCGGCCACCGCCACCAATTGAACTTCCAGACTCTGGGTGCTCAATTTCAAAAATGATTCCGGTGTAATAACCCATTCCTCGAACTAGTGTTGGGTCAAAGCGGAGCTTGCCAGGGTGAGCCAGTTCAAGGGCTGCAAATACCGCTACCAATTGCTCCGGTACCACTTGCTTACCAACTAGCCCCGAAAGCCAAGTTTTGGCCTTGGCTGCAACTTCATCGTTGAATCTTTCTTTTAGCTCAAGGCAAACGCCATCGATGCCAATCTTGTCTAGCTTGTCGATAGTGATCATCGCTCGAGAGTGGTCCTTTGAGGCAACCCCAAGTTCTTGAATGGAGCGTGAGAGAAGTTCACGATGATTCACTCGAATTGTTGCCGTTGAGATACCTATTCCTGCAAGCGCGTGCAAACTCGCATTTAAGATTTCCACTTCGGCCAAAGAAGTATCGTCGCCGATGATGTCGATATCGCACTGAACAAACTGGCGGTAGCGACCTTTTTGTGGTCGCTCAGCTCTCCATACCGCACCGGTTTGAATTGCTTTCAAAACCTTAGGAAGCTTTGACTGGTTGGTTGCATAGAACCTGGTCAAAGGAACAGTGAGGTCATATCTCAATCCAAGATCAGAAAGCTGGTCAGTGTTTTGTCCCAGTGCTTGCTCTAGCTCTTCACCTCTTTTTAGTACTCGAAATGCCAAGCTCTCGTTGTCTCCGCCATCGCTATTTGTTAGGCGTTCAATGCTTTCAAGTGCAGGAGTTTCGATTTCCTGAAAGCCAAAAGACCGATAGCTGGCCAATATCTTGCCAAGGAGCTCATCACGGGTGGCTTTTTCGACCGGCAGAAAATCACGCATGCCACGGGGTGGGTTGATTTGCTGAGCCATATTTCCAGTCTGGCAGACCAGAGCAAAAAACTTGCGTTAGCAAGCTAGTGCTTTGACTATCTACCTATTACCCCAGCGTCAAAGTCATCGCTTAGTTCAAACTGCCTGATCTCAACTTCTAACTCCCTCACGCTTTCGCGCAGTGCTCGCTCTGCATCAAGACCCTTGGATTTTGCAGCCAAGACCAAGGCAAGAAGCAAAGCGCCTAGCTGATCTTCATCGACTATCTCAATCGAACCTGGCTCCTCGGTTCCCAGTACCCCAAGCGATTGGGCTTTGCCAATTACTTTGTCGGCAAGCATCAAAGAGGGCAAGGCTTTAGGAATGCCATCCAGCACGCTATGCCGCTCAGGCTTCTCGCGCTGTTTGTGAGCGTCCCAGTTCTGCATAACCTCTTCGCCATTGCTGGCCTTGTAACGCTCGAGTTCTTCTGGCGTTCCAAATACGTGCGGGTGACGCCCCTTCATTTTCTTTGTGGAAAGGGCTGCAACATCTTGAATGCTAAAGCTCTCCCCTAACGACCCAGACTGAGCAAGGTCGGAATGAAAGATTACTTGATATAAAACATCACCCAGTTCTTCCAGAATTTGCTCGCGGTCTCCAGATTCAATTGCCTCTACCAGCTCATAGCTTTCTTCAATCAGGTACTTGGTCAGTGATTGATGAGTTTGCTCGGCATCCCAAGGGCAGCCCCCTGGAGCTCGCAGTTTATTCGCTGTTGCAATTAGCTCGTCGAGGTTAGTCATTTACTTCCACTTCCTTTTGAATTGCGGCTATGTCTTGGAAAACTTTGTGTGTGAAATCAATTAGGGATTGGCTGGTTGAAGTGCCAGCGTCGATCGCAGCAGGAATTGGAATCTGAAGAATTCTTGCCGATTGCAAATACTTTAGCCCCTGATAGCTTCTAGACAGCTTCACCTGAATGGATTCGGTCATCTGAACAGGCTGAATGCGCATCATGTTTGAAAGAAGATTCACATCTTTGAGGCCTAACCGGTTGGCAATTTGCCTGAGCTCGGTCACAAGAATTAGGTTCTTCACTTGATCTGGTGCGGGACCATAGCGATCTTCTAATTCGGCGAGTATCGCCTGCAGTGTTTCGTTGGTTCCAGTTTCCCCAGAAGCAGCCGAGAGCTTGTGATAAGCCTCGAGCCTAAGACGCTCACTGTCTAGGTAGGTGTGAGGAATGTGCGCATCGATAGGAATTTCAAGCTTTAGCTCCGCCGGGGAATCAATCTTGATCCCCTTGAAATCAGCTACCGCTTCACCAATCATTCGAAGATACAGATCAAAGCCGACTCCTGCGATATGGCCAGATTGCTCCCCGCCGAGCAAGTTTCCAGCACCGCGAATCTCAAGATCCTTCAACGCCACCTGGATTCCAGCCCCCAGCTCATTGTTTTGAGCAATTGTAGCTAGGCGGTCATGTGATGTTTCACTGAGTGGCTTACTCGGATCATAGAAGAAGTATGCGTAGGCACGTTCTCTGGATCTTCCAACTCGGCCTCTTATCTGATGCAGCTGAGAGAGCCCGAAGTGTTCGGCTCGGTCAATAATCAAAGTGTTGGCATTTGGAATGTCAATTCCGGTCTCGATAATCGTGGTTGAGACCAAGATATCAAACTTCTTCTCCCAGAAATCAACTACCACCTGCTCCAGTGCCGCCTCGGGCATTTGACCGTGGGCCACAGCAATTCTTGCTTCTGGAACCAACTTCGCGAGATCGTTTGCGGTTTTTTCGATTGTTGCGACTCTGTTATGAACGAAAAACACTTGACCCTCGCGAATTAGCTCTCGCCTAATCGCTGCGGCTACCTGCTTCTCGCTATAGCCACCAATAAAGGTAAGAATCGGGTGGCGATCTTCTGGAGGGGTTGCCAGTGTGGACATCTCTCTAATTCCGGTAATTGCCATTTCCAGAGTTCTTGGAATAGGAGTTGCGCTCATGGCAAGAATGTCGACGTTGGTTTTGAGGGCTTTTAGTTTCTCTTTGTGCTCAACACCAAAGCGCTGTTCTTCATCGATGATTATCAATCCTAGATTTCGGAACTTGACGCTGTCCGAAAGCAATCTGTGAGTTCCAATAACCATGTCCACCTCACCGGTTGCTAAACCAGCAATCGTTTCGCGAACTTCTTTAGCCGTTTGAAAACGAGATAGCGATTTCACATTAACCGGAAAACCAGAGAATCGATCCATGACGGTATCGGTATGTTGCCTGGCGAGCAAGGTTGTTGGCACCAGCATGGCAACTTGCTTTCCATCTTGAATTGCCTTGAAAGCTGCCCTGATGGCAACTTCTGTCTTGCCGTATCCCACATCCCCTGCTAGCAGGCGGTCCATCGGAATTGGCTTTTCCATATCCGCTTTTACTTCTTCTATGGTGGTGAGCTGATCCGGAGTCTCCTGGAAAGCGAAGGCCTCTTCGAGCTCATGTTGCCAGGGGGTGTCTGAGGCGAAGGCGTAACCCACCGAATTCATCCTGGCCGAGTAGAGCTTCACAAGATCAATTGCAATCTTTCGAACGGCTTTTCTGGCATTACCTTTCGCTCTGGCCCAATCGGAACCGCCGAGCTTAGAAATAACTGGCGCTTCCGCGCCAACATACCTGGTGAGCATATCCAGCTGATCGGTTGGAACAAAAAGGGTGTCTTCTGGGTACCCGCGCTTGGAGGATGCGTACTCGATCAGCAAATATTCTCGCTGGTGAACCCTGGCTCCAATGCCGCTGGTTCTTTGAATCAGCTCCTTGAATCTGCCAATGCCGTGAATCTCGTGAACCACGTAGTCACCAGATTTGAGGGTTAGTGGATCAACTGCTTGGCCTCTCTTGACAGCAAGTTTCCTGGCCTGGGGAGCAGAGTATGAACTCTTGGAGTAAAACTCCAGCTGAGTAAGCACTGTGAGCTTTGCAGCTTCTGAAACCAGGCCCTTTCTTAGTTGAGACTGAATCAAATAAACAGTGTTTGGTTTTGGTTCGTCAGGGATGGTTTCTGTGAGCACGGCGTTGGCGCCGGCTTGAACAAGCACCTCTTTGAGTCGTTCGTTTGTGCCCAAGCCTTCTGATGAGATCACTACAAGGTGCTTCTGCCCAAGTTGATCCAATACCCACTCAAGAGCTGAGGCTTCGAGTCCTTTGAAGTTTGGAACTTCTAGAATTCCCAGATTCACGACTTCCTCGGAATCAAGCCCGAACGGCGAGATAGTAATTACCTGAAACTCGGAAAACTTTTGAGTGAAACTAACAAAGTCAATGAAACCACCGCCAGAAAGATCGATTGGTGCCGAGGCGCCATCCATCGCTGCGTCCCAAGCAGCGTGTAAGAACTCCTCGTTGGTTTCAACCAGGCTGGCAGCTCTGGCTGCCGCCTTCTCGGGAGATAACACAACAACCGACAAGCTCTTTGGTAGGTAGTCAAAGATTGAAACCATGCCATCAGCAAGTGCCGGGGCTAGCGACTCCATTCCCTCAACCGGGATACCCAACGAGATTTTCTCCAGCATCGCTGCAAGGTTTGGAAACTCGTGCATCATCTCTCGAGCCTTGGAAGCCACGTTTGGTGTGATCACCAGCTCACGAGCTGGAAACAAAGTCACCGAATCAAGTTTCACCGCCGATGACCTCTGGTCCGAAACTGAGAATTCTCGGATTGCTTCTAGCTCGTCACCGAAAAACTCCAGTCG
This sequence comes from Rhodoluna sp., assembly GCA_044345455.1. Lineage (GTDB taxonomy): Bacteria > Actinomycetota > Actinomycetes > Actinomycetales > Microbacteriaceae > Rhodoluna. The sequence goes on along the minus strand of JBIJBA010000051.1, from coordinate 186 downwards.
CGCAGCGTGCTCCGCGGTGGTTGGAAAGATATCAAGAATTCCACCGCGTACGGCAAACTCTCCGCGCTTGGAGACCATGTCGACTCTTTGGTAGGCCTGCTCGACAAGCTTTAGAGAAAGCTCGGGCAGTAGGTACTCTTTGCCAGCTACCAGCTCGAGAGGTGGAAACTTATCAAGCCCTGCAAC
>JBIJBA010000045.1:0-8065 GCA_044345455.1 Rhodoluna sp. | reverse complement strand
TCAGCCTTAAGCACCACAACATCTAGTCCCAGCGCAGGACCTTGTATTTCACCGCGAGCAACTTTCTCAGTTGGAACTCCAAGAACCAAGCAGCCACAAAGATCGGTTCCACCAGCAATTGAAACCACCGAGACGTGACTTCCAACAGAATCTTCAACCCAATCAAAACCCGAGGCTGCAAGCGGGGACCCGGTTGAGGCAATGCTGCGCAAGCTACCCAGCTGGTATTTGTCTTTTGGTTTTAGGCCCTGTTGACGCCAAACATCAATTAGGGCAGCTGACACCCCAAGAAAGCTCAGCTTCTCGTCGTTGGTGATTTGCCAAAGCCGCTCGATGCTTGGATGACCCGGGCTACCATCGACCAGCACAATTGTTGCTCCACGGCCGAGTCCAAAAACCAACCAGTTCCACATCATCCACCCGCAGGTAGTCGAGTAAAGCACTCGATCAGATTCTCTAATGTCCAGGTGATAGCCCTGCTCACTTAGGACCTTCAGCAATACCCCTGCAGCCGAGTGAATAATGCACTTAGGCTTTCCGGTTGTTCCACTCGAAAACAATATGAACCCCGGCTGATCAAAGCCAAAGAGCTCTGGAGCAAACTCGGCTCCGCGATGTGGAGCAAGCCACGCTTCGAAGCTGTCTTCGCCAGCTGCTCCAACAACAATTAGGGTCTTCACAGTTGGAAGCTCCTTCACAACTTGTTCTAGCTTGTCCAGCAGGGAGTGCTGCTTGCCGCCATAGGAATAAGTGGAGGCGGACAGTAACAACACAGGCTCGATCTGACCAAAGCGGTCTACCAGAGCGGCGGGTCCGAAGTCTGTGGAGGCGGTGCTAACAACGGCACCAATAGACAAAGCCCCTAGAGCAAAGATCACGCTCTCAACCGAGTTGGTCATCCAGGCCGCTACCCTGTCGTTTTGCTTTACGCCAGATGATTTCAACGCAGCCGCGCAGGCTGCAACTTCTTGCATTAGCTGACCGCGGGTAAGAGAAACCTTTGGCCCAGCTTCTGAGTAAGCAACTAGGACTTCTTTGTTTGGGTCCCCTGCCAACAGAGTGTTGACAACATTCAAACGTGCTTCTGGAAACCACTTGGTATCTGCAAACCCAGATCCTGAGAAGTCGATAGCTCCGCTATCGCCCACTATCCCTAGATCCTGCCAAGCTTGAGCCCAGAATTTACCCGGGTTGGCTACCGACCAGCTGTGTAGCTCGCGAAAATTCTCGCAGCCAGCTTTTTCGATCAGGGTTTGCATCAACACCCGTTCAGCGTAGCCCGAATAGACCTTCAAGTTCCAACCAAGCAAAAAACCCCCGCCGAGGGCGAGGGTTTTTCTAAAAGCTAAGAACGAGTTATCTAGCGGCCTTGCCCTCTTCGTAGTCGTCAGAGTTTTTGAGCCAAGAAAATAGCTTTCTTAGCTTTCTTCCAACTTCTTCGATTGGGTGAGCTTCGCCCTTGGCGCGTAGCGCTAGGAACTCTGGGCCTCCCGCGTCCTGGTCGGCTACGAATCTCTTGGCAAAAGTTCCGTCCTGGATGTCGGTTAAGACTTCTTTCATGCGAACTTTTACCTCTGGGCCAATAACGCGTGGTCCTGAGATGTAATCGCCATACTCAGCGGTATCTGAAACGCTCCAGCGCTGCTTGGCGATTCCACCTTCATACATCAGGTCAACAATTAGCTTTAGTTCGTGAAGTACCTCGAAGTAAGCAACCTCTGGCTGGTAACCAGCTTCGGTTAGGGTCTCGAAACCGTACTGAACCAGCTGGGAGGCTCCACCACAAAGGACTGCCTGCTCGCCAAACAGGTCAGTTTCCGCTTCTTCAGCGAAAGTGGTCTTGATGGTTCCAGCACGGGTACCGCCAATTGCCTTGGAGTAACTTAGCGCTAGCTCCATTGCCTTGCCGCTAGCGTCTTGCTCAACTGCAACTAGGTTTGGAACTCCTCGGCCATCAACGTATTCGCGGCGAACGATGTGTCCTGGGCCCTTTGGTGCAACTAGGAAAACATCGATGCCAGCTGCTGGCTTGATGTATCCAAAGCGAATTGCAAAACCGTGACCAAAGACAAGTGCGTTACCTTCTTGAAGGTTTGGCGCGATTGACTCGGTATATAGATCGCGCTGTTTTGGATCTGGCGCCAAGATAACAATTACATCTGCCCACTTCGCGGCTTCAGCGGTGGTCAATACCTTGAGGCCCTGCTCTTCGGCCTTGGCCTTGGACTTAGAGCCTTCTTTTAAACCAACAACCACGTCAACACCAGAGTCTTTGAGGTTCAGTGAGTGAGCGTGACCTTGGGAACCGAAGCCAATAACGGCAACTTTGCGCCCCTGGATGATTGCTAGATCGGCATCCTTGTCGTAAAAGATCTCTGCCATTTTTCTCTCCTTGTTTTTAGTTGAAACTTTGGTTGGGTACTACTTAGAAACCTTGTCACTAATTGCCTTGGAGCCTCGGCCCATGGCCAAGATGCCCGACTGAACTAGTTCTTTAACCCCAAATGGCTCAAGCACCTTAATAAAGGCTTGGCACTTGGAAGAATCTCCGGTGATCTCAATAATCAAGGTGTCAGAGACCACATCGATCACTCTCGCCCGGAACAGATCGGCTGCCTCAAGCACCTGAGAGCGGTTACTGGCATCGGTTTTGACCTTGACCAGAATGTGATCGCGCTGAACGGCTAGGTCTGGCTCTAGTTCGACTACCTTGATGACGTTTATCAGCTTGTTTAGCTGCTTGGTTACCTGCTCCAGAGCATGGCCTTCTACTTGAACAACCACGGTGATTCTGGAAAGGCCCTCTACTTCGCTGGTTCCTACAGCTAGGGATTCAATATTGAAGCCCCTTCTAGCAAACAGGCCCGCTACGCGGGTAAGTAGTCCTGGCTTGTCTTCAACCAGAAGCGAGAGCACATGTCTAGACATCTTTACTCCTCACCGTCCCAAACCGGTGCTGCGTCCTTGGCGAACTGGACCTCGTCGTTGGAAAGTCCTGCTGGAACCATCGGCCAAACCATGGCGTCTTTACCAACCACAAAGTCGATAACAACCGGACGGTCGTTAGTTTCAATAGCAAGCTTGATGGCGGCGTCGACGTCTTCTTTTTTCTCAACCCTGATGCCAAGGCAGCCATAGGCGTCAGCTAGCTTTACAAAATCAGGAATCATCAGTGAGTCTGATCCGGTGTGTAAATCTGTGTTGGAGTAGCGGCTGTTGTAGAAAAGCGACTGCCACTGTCTCACCATTCCAAGAGAAGAGTTATTGATAACTGCTACCTTGATTGGAATCTTATTTATTGTGCAAGTGGCAAGTTCCTGGTTGGTCATCTGGAAGCAGCCATCGCCATCGATAGCCCAAACTAGTCGCTCTGGCTGAGCAACCTTGGCACCCATTGCTGCTGGGACCGAGTAACCCATAGTTCCGGCTCCGCCGGAATTAAGCCAGCTGTTTGGTCTTTCGTATTTGATGAACTGCGCAGACCACATCTGATGCTGACCAACACCGGCAGCAAAGACAGCTTCTGGACCTGAGATCTCACCAATACGCTGGATTACATACTGCGGTGACAACATTCCATCTTCTGGTTCGGTGTAGCCAAGTGGGTAGCGTTCTCTAAGGCCCTCAATGAATTTCCACCAGTCGGCAAGATCTGGCTTCTTGTTTCTTTGCTCTAGCTCGGCGTTTAGCTCAGCTAGAACCTCTTTTAGATCTCCCACAATAGGCACATCCGCAAAACGTATCTTGCCGATCTCGGCTGGGTCGATGTCGATGTGAATAACCTTGGCTTCTCTTGCGAAGCTCTTCGCATCTCCGGTGACTCGGTCATCGAATCGGGCGCCAAGGGTAATAAGTAGGTCTGATTTCTGCAGGGCGGTAACCGCAGGAACGGTACCGTGCATGCCCGGCATACCAAGGTTCTGCGGGTGCGAATCAGGCAGTGCTCCCCTGGCCATCAGGGTTGTTACTGCTGGGGCACCGGTCAAAGCTGCAATCTTTAGAAGCTCTGGGCTGGCGCCAGATCTGATGCTTCCGCCACCGATGTATAGCACTGGCTTTTTAGAGGCCATAATCAAATCAGCGGCCGCGGCAACTTGCTTGCCGCGTGCTTTGGTCACTGGGTTGTATCCCGGCAGATTAATCTTTGGTGGCCAAGAAAAATCAAACTTCTGGTTTTGGGCATCTTTGGCAACGTCAACCAAAACCGGTCCAGGTCTACCGGTAGTTGCAATTTGAACTGCGGCTGCAATAACGCCTGGGATATCTTCTGCTTTGGTAACTAGGTAGCTGTGTTTGGTAATGGGCATTGTGATTCCAACAATGTCCGCTTCCTGGAAAGCGTCGGTTCCAATATGCGTGGACGCGACCTGACCGGTAATTGCAAGAAGAGGAACAGAATCCATATATGCATCGGAAATTGCGGTAACCAGGTTGGTAGCTCCGGGACCTGAGGTAGCAATACAAACGCCAAGCTTTCCAGAAGCTGAGGCGTAGCCTTCAGCTGCGTGACCTGCACCTTGCTCGTGGCGGACAAGGATATGGCGAATTTTCTTGGAATCCATAAGTGGATCATAGGTAGGCAAGATTGCTCCGCCGGGAAGACCAAAAATTGTGTCTATGCCAAGCAGCTCTAGCGAGCGCACAATGGCTTGGGCTCCTGTAAGAACCTCAGTTGACATCTCGACACATTCCTTTAACTGCTCTAATTGCTGTTTGGGACAAAGCCCCTAATAGCTCGTTTGAACCAAGTGATCCGCGACTATCCGCAGTAGGCACCTTCCGAAGAAGAGTGCACCAGCTTCAAATACTTCGCGAGTACGCCTCGGGTATAGCGGGGTGGAAGTGGAGTCCAGGCTTTTCTCCTGGTCTCCAGCTCTTGCGCATCAACGAGTAGTTCCAGCGAGCGAGCTTGGATGTCGACTCGAATCAAGTCTCCATCGCGAACCAGAGCAATTGGGCCACCATCGGCCGCCTCTGGAGCAATATGTCCGATACAAAGGCCGGTTGTGCCGCCTGAGAATCGTCCGTCTGTCAATAGTAGAACATCTTTACCCAGGCCGGCACCCTTGATTGCGCCCGTCAAAGCAAGCATCTCGCGCATTCCAGGCCCACCCTTAGGTCCCTCGTAGCGAATAACCACCACGTCTCCGGAGATAATCTCACCCTTGGTTAGAGCCTCCATAGCTGCTGTTTCTCGCTCGAAAACCTTGGCAGGGCCAGTGAATTCCGCGAGGTCAAAGCCTGCGGTCTTGACTACCGCTCCTTCGGGAGCCATCGATCCTTTCAGGATCGAGATTCCTCCGGTTTTGTGGATTGGGTTATTCATCGCGCGGATGATCTTGCCATCTGGATCTGGAGGATTAATGCCCGCTAGGTTTTCGGCCATGGTCTTACCGGTGACTGTCAATACGTCGCCGTGCAATAGCCCCGCATCCAAAAGAGCTTTCATCAAAACCGGAACGCCGCCAACTTTGTCAACATCGTTCATTACATACTGACCGAAAGGCTTTAGATCTCCCAGGTGAGGAACTCTGTCAGCGATGACGTTGAAATCATCAAGGGTTAGGTCAACTTCAGCTTCTCTAGCAATTGCAAGCAAATGAAGTATGGCGTTGGTGGAACCACCAAAGGCCATCAAAACCGAGATGGCATTTTCAAATGCCTTCTTGGTCATGATCTGTCTTGCGGTAATTCCTTTGGCAATTAGATTTACAACGGCTTCACCGCTTCGTTCTGCCCAAGTGTCTCTTCTGCGGTCAGCCGAAGGTGGAGCGGCAGAACCAGGAAGGCTCATGCCGATGGCTTCTGCAATCGAAGCCATGGTGTTGGCGGTATACATTCCGCCACAAGCACCTTCTCCTGGACAAACTGCTTTTTCAATTCGGGTTAGATCTTCTTGGCTCATCTTGCCGCTCTTGCAGGCACCAACTGCCTCGAAGGCGTCAATAATAGTCACCTGTTTTTCGGTGCCATCGGTGAGCTTGACCCAACCAGGAGCTATCGATCCCGCGTATAAAAACACCGAAGCAAGGTCTAATCTGGCCGCTGCCATCAACATGCCAGGAAGTGACTTATCGCAACCGGCTAGCAATACCGAGCCATCTAGGGCTTCTGCCTGCATGACTACCTCAACGGAGTCGGCGATAACTTCTCTGGAAACCAGGGAAAAGTGCATACCCTCGTGGCCCATGGAGATTCCATCGGACATCGAGATGGTTCCAAACTGCATTCCAAAGCCTTGGGCTCGCTCAACGCCAACTTTGGCGGCTTTAGCTAGACGATCAAGAGAAAGATTGCAGGGGGTTAGCTCGTTCCAGCTAGAGCCGATACCGATTTGGGGCTTGTCCCAGTCATCATCACCCATGCCAATGGCGCGGAGCATTCCGCGGGCTGGAGCCTTCTCAATGCCGTCAGTAACGGCGTGGCTGCGGGGTTTCATGATGTTTGCCATGCGATTAAGTGTACCTATCTATACAGCGCCTAACGAGGGGCAGTTTTTGTCCAGACAAGCAGGCAATTGGGCCAATAATAGAAGGGATGACTTCTTCAACTTACCCAAGCTCCTTAGAGCTTTATAGCCATGCCGCCAGGCAATCCTCGAATGCGGTAATAGCCTCCTATTCGACTTCATTTGGTGTTGCCACCAAGCTATTGGCACCTGAGATTCGCCAGCACGTGAGAAATATCTACGCTCTGGTTCGAGTTGCCGACGAAATCGTCGATGGCGCAGCCAGCGATGCCAGAACCGAAGGCGGCAACGTCGAACCGGGCTTCGCTCTTGACCAATTGGAAGAAGAAATATACAAAGCCCTACGGGCAAGGTTCTCAACCAACTTGGTAGTTCACGCTTTTGCCCAAACAGCGGTTCAGACCGGGTTTGCTAGGGCAATCATTGAGCCCTTCTTTGCTTCCATGCGAATGGATCTATGGCCAAGAAAGCATAACCAAGAGTCTTTCCAAAAATACGTTTATGGTTCAGCTGAGGTTGTTGGGCTTATGTGTCTGCATGCCTTCATCAAAGAATCCGACTATTCCTCTGCTGATTACAAGCAAATCGTCACCAGCGCCAGAGCTTTGGGAGCCGCTTTCCAGAAGGTGAATTTCTTGCGCGACCTAGCCGCTGATTTCAAAAAGCTAGGAAGAAGTTACTTTCCAGATGTAAACGTGCAAAGCTTCAATGAAGCTCAGAAGGCAGAGTTGCTCCAAGACATCCGTGCTGATCTAAAAAGCGCAGCAATTGGTCTCAAGATGCTTCCAAAAACTTCTCGTCCTGCAGTAGCTGCAGCGCAGATGCTCTTTAGCGAGCTTGCAAACAGAATTGAAAAAACTCCGGCTGTTCAAATGCTGGAGGCAAGAATCTCTGTGCCTAATCCAGTCAAGCTACTAATTGTTTTGAAAGCAGTTTTTGGAGAAGTTCCTAAGTGACCCAGAAAACCGCAGTAGTCATCGGCGGCGGAATTGCGGGACTAGCGTCTGCTGCCCTACTGGCTAAAGCCGGCATGAAGGTTACCTTGTTTGAGGCCCGCGAAAAGGTGGGCGGAAGAGCCTACGTTTGGGAAAAAGATGGCTTCAAGTTCGACATGGGTCCTTCCTGGTATCTGATGCCTGATGCCTTCGATCAGTTCTTCAAGCTCATGGGAACTACCTCTGCCAAAGAGCTAAACCTAGTTCGCCTAGACCCTGCCTATCAGACCAGAAACGAAGGCAAAAACGACAAGCTGATGATTGTTGAGGACCTGGCCAAGAACAAAGAGCTTTTTGAGTCCATCGAGCCAGGCTCAGGCAAGAAGCTGCAGGAATACCTAGATTCTTCCAAGGACACCTATGAGCTTTCAATCAAGCACTTTTTGTATACAAACTTCCAAAACATATCGAATTTCACCAACAAAGAGGTTCTCCTGCGTGCGGTTACCTTTGCCAAGCACCTGGTGACTTCTTTGTATGACTTCAGCGGCAAGTACGTAAAAGATGAGCGGCTCAAGAAGATCTTGAACTTCCCGGCGGTGTTTTTGGGAGCTTCTCCATACGACACCCCGAGCATGTATCACCTGATGACGCACGTGGA
>JBIJBA010000059.1:0-5377 GCA_044345455.1 Rhodoluna sp. | reverse complement strand
TTCCTATGGCGTTACCGCGGTTATCGAGCTTTTGCCTGGTGGCACCCTTACTGGAATAGCGAAGCGAGCAATGCCGGGCGTTGCCACCATGGCCCTGAAGTCTCCAGAGGATATTGAAAAAGCCGCAGCATTTGTCAGAGAGCAGGTTTAAAAATGGCGAAGCTAAACCAAGCCGAAACAATTGCTTTCTCCAAGATTTACTCTCTCGGGGCTTCTCGAGGGGATCTAACGGTCACCAACGATGACGTTGCGGGACCAATCAACTCATCTGATGAGTGGATTAGGCAGCGTACCGGCATCGTAACCAGAATGCGAGCCAGCAAGGATAGATCCCTGATGGACATGGCCGTTGAAGCAAGCAACGAGGCTATTCAGAAAGCAGGAATCAAGCCATCCGAAATTGAGGCTGTGATTATTTCCACCATCACCCATCCATATCAAACTCCCTCGGCCGCATCACTGCTGGCCGAGCTGGTTGGGGCTAATCCAGCCCCTGCTTTTGATATCTCAGCAGCGTGTGCTGGTTACTGCTACAGCATTGCTCAAGCAGATTCACTGGTCAGATCAGGAACGGCCAAATATGTTTTGGTGGTTGGCGGCGAGAAGCTCTCTGATTACATCGATCCCACCGACAGGTCAATTTCTTTCTTGCTAGGTGATGGAGCGGGAGCTGCCATTATTGGTCCATCGGATTCACCAGGAATTTCAAAAAGCGTTTGGGGCTCAGATGGCTCTAAGTGGGAAGCGGTTGGCATGACGGGGTCCCTGCTTGATTTCCGCGATGGCACCGGAAGCTGGCCTACCCTGGTTCAAGAAGGTCAGAGCGTTTTCCGCTGGGCTGTTTGGGAAATGGTAAAAGTAGCCAAAGAAGCCCTAGAAGTTGCAGGAGTTAAACCAGAAGAATTGGCTGCTCTAGTTACCCACCAGGCCAATGAACGCATCATCGACGAAATGGCCAAACAGTTAGCTCTACCTGAATCGGTGGTGGTTGCAAAAGATATCGTTACAACAGGTAACACCTCGGCTGCCAGCATCCCACTGGCGATGCACGCCCTTCTGGCCGAGGGTCGCATAAAATCTGGTGATCTAGCCCTACAAATAGGCTTCGGGGCTGGTTTAGCCTACGGGGCTCAAGTAGTGGTTGTGCCCTAAACTTACAATCGGTCAATCAAACAACTAGGAGACAAAAAAAAATGGCACTTTCTGCAGCAGAAGTACTTAGCGCACTGGCAGAGATCGTAAACGATGAAACCGGTATTGCAAACGATGCCGTGCAGCTAGACAAGTCATTCACTGACGATCTAGACATTGACTCAATCTCGATGATGACCATCGTCGTCAACGCCGAAGACAAGTTTGATGTAAAGATTCCAGACGAAGAGGTAAAGAACCTTCTTACCGTTGGTGACGCTGTGAACTTCATCACAAAGGCGCAAGGCTAAAAACCTTGGTCCACAAAGTTGTTGTCACTGGCATTGGCGCAACTACGCCACTGGGTGGCGACAGCAAATCCACCTGGCAAGCCTTGCTTGCCGGTGAATCTGGCGTAACAACCCTTACTCAAGACTGGGTAGCTCAGTATGAGCTTCCGGTTACCTTTGCCGGTCAAGCCAAAGTTCCAGCCAAGGAAATGCTCACCCCGCAAGAAGCCAAAAGACTAGACCCATCGAGCCAGCTGGCTCTAGTGTCAGCTCGCGAGGCTTGGCTTGATGCCGGCTCCCCCGAAGTTGCTCCTGAACGCCTAGCGGTCGAATACGCAACCGGTATCGGCGGCATCTGGACCCTGCTAGATGCCTACGACACTCTGAAGGAGCGCGGTCCAAGGCGAGTGCTTCCGATGACCGTGCCAATGCTCATGGCCAATGGTCCAGCTGCTGCCATCGGAATGGAACTGCACGCCAGGGCTGGAGTTAGAACAGCTGTTTCGGCATGTGCCTCTGGAACAGAGGCCATCGCTAACGCTTTCAACAGAATTCGAAATGGTGAAGCAGACATCATTGTAGGCGGTGGTGCCGAAGCCGCCATTCACCCTCTTCCAATTGCCTCCTTCGCAGCCATGCACGCGCTATCTAAGAGAAACGATGACCCGGCAGGGGCGTCTAGGCCGTATGACACCGCTCGCGATGGTTTCGTGATGGGTGAAGGTGCCGGAACACTGATTCTGGAAAGCGAAGAACACGCCAAGGCTCGCGGGGCAAAGATTTATGCCGAGGTAGTTGGCGCCGCTGTGACTTCAGACGCTCATCACATCACCGCACCAGATCCTGAAGGAACTGCAGCCGCTAGAGCAATTCTTGGAGCCCTCGAACAATCTGGTAGCTCTATAGATGATGTTGCTCACATCAACGCTCACGCCACCAGCACACCGGTAGGCGACATCGCAGAGTATCAAGCACTCAAGCGAGTCTTTGGCGAGAAGCTATCTAGTATCCCGGTCTCTGCAACAAAGGCGTCCACTGGTCATCTTCTTGGAGGAGCTGGAGCGATTGAAGCAATTTTCACAGTTCTAGCGCTGCATGAGAAAACAGCGCCGCCAACAATAAACCTTGAGAATCAAGATCCAGAGATAAAGCTGGATGTCGTTGTTTCCCCAAGAAGGCTAGAGGGGTCTCACATTCTGGCTATAACTAACTCGTTCGGCTTCGGCGGTCACAACGCTGTTGTTGCTTTCCGATCCGTCGAATAGCTCTCGGTAGCTTTCAAGCTCGTCATCAAAGGCCTGACCTAAGACTTTTCGAAGCTCGGCTTGGAGTTTGAGTCCATTAGACCCACAGCTATCAACAATAAAGCGCAACTGGTTTTCGCTAACCAGGATGTTTCCTGCCTCATCAGTAGCGGATGAGAACATGCCAAGAGATGGTGTGTAGCTCCAGCGGTATCCAGCAACATCCGGAGAATCTTGCTGGATAACCTCGAAGGAAAGTTGCTTGAGGTTCATAAACGAAGTGGCAAGAACCGCTCCAGCACCTGCTGGGGCTTCCCAGTGGGCAAGAGCGCGATAGCCCTTCATGGGGTCAGGCAACGCGTGCCAGCTAATGGTTATTGGAGCTTGGCAGACACCCGAGATAGTCCACTCGATGTGGGCAAGCAAGGCACTGGGCGCCTGGTGAATAAACACGAGCCCTTTAGACATACTTTCACCTCCAAACCTAGGTACGTCTTCCCCTACGACCTTTATTTGGTGGTTATCCAAGGCTAGACCTAGCTGCGGAACAAGTCAAAACAAGCAGCTAAAATTGCAACAGTATGAGCAAGCTATATTTCCGCCACGGTGCGATGAACTCAGGTAAGTCAACTGCACTATTACAGGCTGCCTATAACTACGAAGAGCGTGGCCAAGCGGTATTGCTTGCCAAGCCAGCGGTAGACACCAAGGGAGACATGGCAATCCTGTCCAGGCTTGGAGTCGATCGCAAGGTAGATTTCCTGGTAACTCCAGAGCTGAACTTACGAAAAGAGTTTCAAAAAAGATCAACTCTGCACCGGGAAAAGACCGGCAAGAGAGTTGCCTGCCTGCTGCTGGATGAGTCCCAGTTTCTAACCCGTGCGCAAGTTGATCAAGCTCTAGAAATTGCAGTTTTGGATGATGTGCCGGTACTGGCTTATGGCATCCGAACTGACTTTCTTACCAATGGCTTCCCCGGCTCACTTCGACTCCTTGAGATCGCACACAGCCTCGAAGAGCTAAAGACAATCTGTCGCTGTGGCAAGAAAGCTATGTTCAACGCAAGAAAGATTAATGACAGCTTCATCTTTGACGGCGACCAGGTAGCTATCGATGGCGAAGAGGTAACGTACGAGTCTCTATGCGCATCTTGTTACTTTCGAGAAAAGGGCAACGCCGCTTCGGTGGTCTAGATAGAGTGCGAAACATTCAGACACAAAAAGCAATAGCAATTGCCCTGGTTCTCGGCGGATTGATTACTGGCTGCACAACCTCCGAGCCTGTTTCTGAGCCAGACGTTTCTAACTCCCCCGAGTTCTTCTTTTACCCAACCGGATCCGCTTCGAGTAACTTGCCGGTGTTTGAGAGTGTCATGAAAGAATCAGGGGCTGGAAAGCCCAATCATGATCTAACTGAAAGTATCAAGCTGCTTAGGGAAACCGGTTTTAGCATCGAAGCCATGACCCACACCGCAGTTGAGAGCAAAATTGGAGCTTCGGTTGACTCGGTCAGCTTGGCAATAGCCTTCAAGGGAGAGTGCCTTATCGCCCAGTTCTCTGACACCTGGCTTACCACAACCGTCGCGGAGGAACTAGCCTCTGGATGCTTGATAGGGGAAGTTGTAAAGGCCAGCCTAGAAACCGAACAACAGAACTAAGCCTTCGGCGAATTATTCAACCGTGGACTGCTCGGACAGGAAAGTCTGAGCCAGCCATGGGAACACCCATTCAAAGAGCACGAAAACTACAATCACCAAGGTGATCGTCAGCTGAATCAACTTCAGAAATACTCCCCCAGGTAGCAATCGCCATAACGCTGCATACATTAGGAGTTTTCCTTCACTAATTCGGCTATTTCGGTTGGAGGTCCGCCATCTCTTGGATACCAACCGCTGTATAGACCGTAGGCGATAACGCGCTCGGAGACCGTGAACTTGGGGTGGCAGCTAGTAAGGGTTATCACCCGGGAACCTGGAACCTCTTCCTGCAATTTTGGAAATGAATTCAAGACCTTGATGTCTGTTTCCCAGACATATTCAAGATTTCTAAACTCGTAAGCGTGCCAGCCCTCTGGAACTTCAACATAAATCTGGTCACCGATCCGAAGCTCGCCTATGTCTCCAAAAGGTGCTCCGAATGTGGTTCGGTGAGCTGCTAGGGCGAAATTTCCATAAGCTCCCAGCTGATCGGATTCGAGATACCTACCGACGCCTAGCCTCCGGCTATTGAGAACCGTTTCGATGTCAACACCCTCAGCGATTGTTCGAACATAATCTGGTCCAAACCTTGGAACGTAAAGTAATGCAAAAGCCTCGCCTTCAGCGGGTGAGACAGTAACCGGTGGTTCCTCGCTACTTGGATTGAGAACAGCAGTTGCCGGTTTTTGTTCCTCAGACGCAGTCTCGGGCACCTGCCACTGTTGGGCCAGAGAGCTTGCAGATTGATTCTGGCGATCGCCCTGAATATTGTCGTTCAGGACCAAGTGCCAGGCCAGGAACAACCCCATTAGGGCACCTGCGGTTAGAAGAACTTCTCCAGTTACACCAGTTACTCGCATTAGCTTTGATCGCTTGCGAATAGAACGTCTGGTTGGGTAGCTCATAGGTATCAACTCTACCCAAGGCAAAGTGCCTGACTGGTGGGGAGTACGGGACTTGAACCCGTGACCGACGGATTATGAGTCCGCTGCTCTAACCAGCTGAGCTAACTCCCC
>JBIJBA010000097.1:0-2748 GCA_044345455.1 Rhodoluna sp. | reverse complement strand
ACTCTACCCAAGGAAAAAACCCGTGAGATTGACTGGTTTTAGCTAAGTTCTCTTCTTCGAATCAGCAGCATCGCTCCAGTGAGCAGCATAAAAATTGATGAGGATGCAATAGCTCCTAATGCAATCTGCTCCGTGGGTCCGGTTGTGGCAAGTTTAGGAGTTGGCACTGGCGCTGGCGCTGGCGCTGGAGTGTCAGCTACAACTTCAACAGCGAGTCCATTCCAAAGCGCAGGTGTTCCTGACGTCGTAAAGCCGGTAGCTCCAGATCTGATGAGTGCCTTTGCTCCCGCAGCAGTGTTCAAAAATGGTGTTGTACCGATAGTTGCTGGCGCATTTCCCAGGAAGTAGACACTGACCAGAGAAATTGCGTCTTGAAACGCGTAGTCCCCAATTGAAGTGACACTGGCTGGGATGGTGATTGAGGTAAGTGCTCTTGCGTTAAAAAACGCGGCGTTTCCAATTGATGTGAGGGAGCTAGTGCCGTCAAATGCTACAGAGGTAAGTGCGGGCGTTTCATCGAACGCGGAAATCCCAATTGAAGTGACACTGGCTGGGATGGTGATTGAGGAAAGTGCTCTTGCGTTATAAAACGCGTAGTTCCCAATTGAAGTGACACTGGCTGGGATGGTGATTGAGGTAAGTGCTATTGCGCCATAGAACGCGCCGGATATTGATGTTAGGGAGCTAGTGCCGTCAAATGCTACAGAGGTAAGTGCGGTCGTTCCATTGAACGCGTAAAGCCCTATTGATGTGACACTGGCTGGGATGATGATTGAGGTGAGTGAACTTGCGTTTTGAAAAGCGGTGGCTCCAATTGATGTGAGGGAGCTAGTGCCGTCAAATGCGATGGAGGTGAGTGCGGCTGCGCCAGCGAACGCGTCCTCCCCAATTGACGTGACATCTGCTGGAACCACAGCAGCACCAGCGCATGAATTTCCCGCAGAAACCACACCAGAAGTAATCGTAAATGTTCCGCTTACGCTGCAATTTACAGTTGATGGTGCACCATTTGCATGCGCTGGGGTTGAGATTGAGGCCAGTAGTAGTACTGAAATCAGTGCGGACATAACGACATTTTTGTGCATTTACAGTTGCCCCTTAGTTTGTTGACATGAACAATGCAATGTCTTCTAATCTGCAAAATTAATGTTCATAAAGATTCTCAAATTCAATGATCAAAGTCAAATCAAAAACCCCTAGAACCGTTGGCTCTAAAGGCTTTCTTGGTGGGGAGTACGGGACTTGAACCCGTGACCGACGGATTATGAGTCCGCTGCTCTAACCAGCTGAGCTAACTCCCCTCGCAATTACTAAGACTAGACGATAAAGACCGTTAGCTTCCTAAGGCCTTTGATCGAACACCCTGCAACACAGGAGCTAGCCGTGACTGATGCGCTGCCGGGAGCTCAGTAGTTACTCCCATTGATGTGAGAACAATGTTCAAAAGATTCTCGTTCTTGGCAAGGATTGGGCCAAACAGCGAGGTCGAGATGAACGCTTGTTCTATGAATAAGTCGTTATCGATTTCGTTGTTTCTGTATCCAAAAACTCTCAGATCCCCGGAACTTACCTCACGATGCTCGCTTACCCTTGGCGCCTCCTGTAGTTCTGGAAGCCCAGGCAACCGCGAGCAGAAGAACTCGTGGGCGGACCCAACCAGCAGTGTTGCCTTTCCGATTCTTAGGCGCTCGGCTAACAGTTCTGTAATTGCAGCAAGTTCTGATTTGAACTCACGCATAACTGCTCTCGAGCCATCGCCAACAAGTAAAAAGTCCGAGTCTTGGAGTTCAGTAAAAGTCACAGAGCATTGGACACCGCGCCACTCGAGCTGCTTCGCAAGGACCTCAATGTTTCCTTGATCGCCGTTGTTGTTGAAATAAGTTGGCATAAAGGTCGCTAATTTGATCATTTTGCCAACCCCAAGTATCTTCTGGTGCGTCGCATCGCATCCGCTGTGAATAGCACTGTCGGGCTCGGTCCTGAAAGCTCCAGAAATGCATCTGCTGCTTTATCGGCCTCGAGAATAATCCTGTCCACCTGAACGTCTTGATACATAAGCCTCAGTGCTAAGTCGTAAGCGTTTTTGCCACCAACTACGTCCACGTGCTTTAGCTTTGAAAAATCCACTGTCCATAGCCAGCTTGGATCGCTGATGTCTCCGCCAGCCATAATCATCAACGGGCTGGTCTGATCAGAAATCTCACTAAGACTGTGAGTAAAGCTTGTTGGATTCAGGCAGAGCAAAAACCTCACGTCTTTGCCACGAACTGACGCGATTTCATCTCTAGCAAATACCGGGGGCAAATTTGAAATTGTCTTTTCGATTAAATTCCAATCTGGCTCAATCAATTCGGAAACAGCAGCAATAGAAGCTGCCAGGTTGAGAGCTTGGTGGGGAGCGTCAGCTTTTGTCTCGAAGCTAAGAAGGCGTTCGGGGACTCTTACCTGAAGAGATTTTTCCCCAAGCTTCGAGACTTCAACTGAGGGCTCAAATGTAGGCTCTGGCCCAAAGTTAATGGCGTAGCTTGGGCGAGGCTGAATGGAGGGCGATAATCCAAAGCCGGTGATTTTTCCCGAATCTGCGAATTGAGTTAGGTTCTTGTCATCCACGTTTATCACGGCGTGATCTGAGTGATCGTAGATTTTTTTCAGCTTCTCAACTACGAGCTCAGGATCTACGAACCGATCAAGTTGGTCTGAGTAGACATTGGTGAGCACAGCAAGGCGTGGGTGAAGCGATTCAACTAG
>JBIJBA010000042.1:0-8314 GCA_044345455.1 Rhodoluna sp. | reverse complement strand
CTGGATCTTCCAAGAAAGCTACAGATTGAATTTTCTCGAGTAGTACAGGGTCTTACAGACACCGAAGGCGGCGAGGTTAGCTCTGAAAAGCTCTGGGAAATTTTCCAAGATGAGTACCTTCCTGCCCCAATGGAAAAGTCCGAGCTTAAGTGGGGCCGCTTTGAACTAAAGCGCATGAAAACCGAAAGCGAAATGGACGGCGAGCTAAAACTACAGATTGTTTTACGTGATGGCGACAAAGAGGTAGAGGCTTTTGGAACCGGAAACGGACCGATCTCTGCTTTCTTGGCAATCCTTAAAGCCCAGGGCGTTGAGACCAGATTGCTTGACTATATCGAGCACACCATGAGCGCCGGGGGAGATGCCCAGGCCGCTTCGTATATCGAACTTGATGTGGCGGGAAAGACCCTCTGGGGAGTGGGAATCGATTCCGACATCGCAACTTCTTCGCTCAAAGCGGTTATTTCTGGAGTAAATCGCGCCATACGTGCCTGACACAAGCGCTAGGTCGCTTGCTCGTTAGATACTGGTCTAGTGCCCGTTTATCGCGATGAAGCCGTTGTGCTTCGAACTCACAAGCTAGGCGAAGCTGACCGAATCGTCACGTTGCTATCGCGCTACCGCGGCCAAATCAGAGCCGTTGCAAAAGGAGTTCGGCGCACCGCCTCCAAGTTCGGTTCAAGGCTAGAGCCATTTATGGTTGTCGATGCACAGTTTTACGAGGGCAAGAATCTAGATATCGTGAACCAAGTTGAAACAATCGGCTCCTACGGCGGATCAATCATTGACGACTATGGCGCCTTTACTGCAGCCAACGCAATGGTTGAAGCAGCTGAGCGACTGACCATGGAAGAGTCTTCACCGCAGCAGTATCTTTTGCTTGTCGGTGCACTTCGCTCGCTTGCAACCAAAGAGCATGACTCATCGCTGATTTTGGATTCTTACCTGTTGCGCGCATTAGCTATTGCCGGTTGGGCTCCAAGCTTTGATGACTGCGCACGCTGTGATGCCAAGGGCCCACACTCCGCTTTTGTGATGCAGGTCGGTTCTGTGGTTTGTGCCGAATGCAAGCCAATCGGGGCGATTTCATTATCAGTTGAGACAACAGCTCTACTTGGCGCCTTGCTCTCTGGCGACTGGGAATTAGCGGAAAATTCCGCACCGGGCGCCAGAGCAAACGCATCGGGTATCGTAGCTGCGTATAGTCAGTGGCATATTGAGCGCGGTCTTAAATCAATGCCCCACGTCGAAAGAGCATGATGGAGTTTCAGCCAGTAGCAAAAAAGGGCATCAAGGTTCCTAAGTTTTCTCAGGTTCCAAAGCACATCGCAATCGTGATGGATGGAAATGGCCGCTGGGCAAATAAGCGAGGACTTCCAAGAGTCGAAGGGCACAAAGCCGGTGAGGCAGCACTTCTTGATGTGGTAGCAGGAGCTATCGAAGCTGGCGTTTCGGAGCTATCTGTTTTTGCGTTTTCTACTGAGAACTGGAAACGATCTCCTGAAGAAGTGCGCTTTCTAATGGGGTTCAATAAAGAGGTACTTAGAGATCGTCGGGACCAACTAAATAACTGGGGCGTAAAAGTGCGTTGGGTTGGCAGAAGACCAAAGCTTTGGGCCAGCGTTATTGACGAACTTGAAGAAGCGCAGCGGATGACAAGCAAGAACAAGGTGCTTACTTTGACGATGTGCGTGAACTACGGTTCGCGCATTGAGATCGTGGACACTGTGAATGAGATCACTCAGCTGGTTGCTAAAAAGAAGCTAAAGGTCGGCTCTGTTACCGAGAAGAGTTTTGGCAAACTGCTATCGACCAACCCGCTCAAAGATGTTGACCTATTCATAAGATCCTCGGGTGAGAAGCGCATGTCTAACTTCTTGCTCTGGCAAAGCGCCTACGCTGAGCTGGTGTTTAGTGAAGTGCTCTGGCCAGATTTCGACCGCCAGGAGCTCTGGCGGGCGATTGAGCAGTACTCGACCAGGCAGCGCCGCTTCGGGGCTGCAGTCGATAGCCCTAAGGGCTAACTAGCCAACTAAACTGGGGTTCAGCCTTAGTTCAGGCTTTATCAATCTATTTGGAGTACAAATTGGCCACCACCAATCGTCTAGATTCGGCAATTGCCCTCGCTAAGCGCAGAGGCTTTGTTTTCCCAGCCGGGGAAATCTATGGTGGTACCCGTTCAGCTTGGGATTATGGACCACTTGGAGTTGAACTCAAAGAAAACATCAAGCGTCAGTGGTGGCGCTCTGTTGTAAACAGCCGCGAGGACGTGGTTGGACTAGATTCCTCAGTAATCTTGCCAAGAAAAGTATGGGAAGCATCCGGACACGTAAAAGAGTTTGTTGATCCACTAATTGAGTGCACCAGTTGCAACAAAAGATTCCGCCAGGATCACCTTGAGGAAGCTTTTGAAGAGAAGAAGGGCCGCGCACCAGAGTCCATGAAGGACATCGCTTGCCCTAACTGTGGCACGAGGGACGCTTGGACTGAACCCAAGCAGTTCAATGGACTACTAAAGACCCACCTGGGCCCTGTGGAAGATGAATCTGGAATGCACTACCTAAGGCCAGAAACTGCTCAGGGAATCTTCGTAAACTTCGCTAACGTCCTAGGAGCGGCACGCATGAAGCCGCCATTTGGAATTGGTCAAATCGGAAAGAGCTTCCGTAACGAGATCACCCCTGGAAACTTTATTTTTAGAACTCGCGAATTTGAGCAGATGGAAATGGAATTCTTTGTTCAACCAGGCACCGATGAGACCTGGCACGAGTACTGGATTCAAGAGCGCTTCAACTGGTACGTAAATCTTGGAATTAACCCTGAAAACCTTAGGCTGTTTGAGCACCCGAAGGAAAAACTTTCGCACTATTCCAAGCGCACAGTAGACATCGAATACCGCTTTGGTTTCCCTGGAAGCGAATTTGGTGAACTTGAAGGAGTCGCTAACCGAACTGACTTTGACCTAGCAACTCACGCAAGAGAATCGGGTGTTGACCTTAGCTACTTCGATCAGAGCATCAATGAGCGTTGGACGCCTTATGTTATTGAGCCAGCGGCCGGTCTAACTAGATCCCTAATGGCTTTCTTGGTCGACGCCTACGCCGAAGATGAAGCGCCAAATACTAAAGGTGGCGTGGATGTAAGAACCGTACTGCGCTTGGACTACAGATTGGCACCGGTGAAGGCAGCCGTGCTTCCACTTTCTCGCAATGAAGATCTTTCACCGGTTGCCAGAAAACTTGCTAACGATCTTCGTGAGAGCTGGAACATTGACTTTGACGATTCCGGTGCAATCGGACGCCGCTACCGCAGGCAAGATGAAATTGGAACACCTTTTTGCATCACTGTTGATTTTGACTCCTTGCAGGATCAGGCTGTTACCGTGCGCGAGCGAGACAGCATGGAGCAGCAGCGAGTTTCCCTAGACAAGCTAAAGGGTTACCTGGCTGAGAAGTTGGTCTAATCATTCATGCAGGCACAAACTAAACCGGCTCTAAGCTATGGCAACATAGCGATCGATGTGCCGGTAGTACTTGCTCCAATGGCTGGAATCACAAATACCGCTTACCGAAGACTCTGCCAAGGCTTTGGCGGAGGGCTATACGTTTCGGAAATGGTTACCTCTAGAGCTCTTGTAGAGAGAACTGAAGAGTCCATGAGACTTATTGGTCACCACGAGAGCGAAAAGGTTCGCTCTGTTCAGCTATATGGAGTTGATCCAAAAACCATCGCAGATGCAGTCACCATGCTGGTCTCTGAAGATCGCGCCGACCACATCGATCTAAACTTTGGCTGCCCAGTTCCAAAAGTCACTCGGAAAGGTGGCGGAGCAGCACTTCCTTGGAAGCAAGATCTATTTCAGGCCATTGTCCAAAATGCCGTAAAGGCTGCTGGGAATGTTCCAGTGACGGTAAAGATGCGCAAGGGCATCGATGCCGATCACCTCACTTTCTTGGAATCTGGAAAAGCGGCAAGGGATGCCGGAGTAGCGGCAGTTGCCCTGCACGGTCGAACCGCTGCTGATTACTACTCTGGCAAAGCCGACTGGGACGCGATTGCCGAACTAAGGGCCGCATTACCCGATGTTCAAGTTCTTGGAAACGGAGACATCTGGTCTGCGCAGGACGCCGTAAACATGATGAAGCAAACCGGTGTTGATGGTGTGGTTGTTGGTAGAGGGTGCCTTGGAAGACCCTGGCTTTTTGCAGATTTAGAAAACGCCTTCCGCTCTTATCTTGAAAACCCAAATGCCAACATCAATTACTCGCAGGTGCAACCAAACTTGGGAGAGGTTGCAGACGCTTTCAAGAAGCATGCGGAGCTTCTTGTTGAGTTCTTCGGTGACGAATTGCGTGCCTGCAGGGATATCAGGAAGCACGTTGCTTGGTACTTCAAGGGTTATCCGGTTGGAGGGTCTCTGCGTGCAGCTCTAGCCAGCGTGGAAACCCTGACCCACATGGATGAACTTCTTGGCACCCTTGATCGCAGCATGCCATACCCAGGAGACGAAGCCGAGGGCCCAAGAGGAAGAGCCGGGGGAATGAAGAGCTGCGCTCTGCCCGAGCACTGGTTGGATTCCAGGGAGCTAGGAGACTCCGCGAGAGCGTCGCTTTTGGAAGCTGAACTTAGCGTTTCGGGTGGCTAAATGATTAGCCGAGGTTATCAAAAATCAGATCAAGAAAGATTTGTTCCAGAAGATCGCTCGGGCTCAGTCAAGCGCGGAGAGTTCGCACGGGACCGAGCTAGAGTTTTGCACTCCTCTGCTCTTCGAAGACTCGGCGCTAAGACGCAGGTGCTATCTCCTTCAAATGGGGATTTTGCCAGAACCAGGCTTACTCACTCGCTTGAGGTTGCTCAAGTCGGTCGCGAGATGGCTCAAGAACTCGGGATTGATCCAGATGTAGTTGATACCGCTTGCTTGGCTCACGACTTAGGACACCCTCCCTTTGGTCACAATGGCGAAGCAGCCCTTAACGAGTGGTCCAAAGATTTCGGGGGATTCGAAGGCAATGCCCAAACTCTGAGACTGCTATCTCGAATCGAACCAAAAGTATTTGATGGAGACGGAAAAAGCCGCGGTCTAAACCTCACTCGAGCAGTGTTGGATGCATCGTGTAAGTACCCGTGGGCAAGAGAATCAGGTCAGGCAGAAACCGGAGGGGACTTCTCGGTGAAATTTGGTTACTACCAGGACGACAAGTATGTCTTTGAATTCTTAAGGTCCGGAGCGACCCCAATGCGTAAGTGCATAGAAGCCGAGGTTATGGATTTTGCGGATGATGTTGCCTATTCAGTCCACGACTTTGAGGATGCCATTGTTTCAGGATACGTAAATCTCGCCGAGATCAATTCCGCATCTTCTGAAGCGGAACTGCTGCAAAAGATCTCACAGTGGGACGGGTCAGAGCTGACTATTTCAGATTTTGAAACAGCTCTGGCTAGGTTGCGTTCAAATAGTTATTGGCTCTCAAGTCACAGTGGTGAAATGAAAGATCAGGCAACTCTGAAGAACCTAACCAGTGCTCTAATTGGCTCATTCGTTAGAAGAACCACAGACCAAACAGAGTTAGCAAATGCTTCCGAGCACTTAGTTAGATACCAGGGGGCCCTTGTGGTTCCATCAGAAGTAAGGGCTGAGATAGCAGTTCTCAAAGGAATCGTTTCTGCCTATTTGATGTCCGATGAGAAAAGGCAGCCTTACTACCAGTGGCAACGAGCAATTCTTTCAGAGCTTTCAGATGCACTTTTGGCGGGTAATGGCAAGCATCTAGATACTTACTGCGCCAGCGCTTGGCAGGAAGCAGCCACCGACGAGCAAAAGCACCGGGTCATTGTTGATCAAGTGGCATCACTTACTGACGTATCGGCTCTTAGCCTGCACCACGAACTAGTGACTAAATAGGATTATCAAGTGGCCGGAAAAATAAGCGCGAGAGACATCGAGGAAGTAAAAGCTCGAGTCAACATTGCCGATGTTATCGGCGGCTACGTTGCTCTAAAGCCAGCCAGCGCGGGAAGCCT
Source organism: Rhodoluna sp. (assembly GCA_044345455.1). Classification (GTDB taxonomy): domain Bacteria; phylum Actinomycetota; class Actinomycetes; order Actinomycetales; family Microbacteriaceae; genus Rhodoluna. The sequence goes on along the minus strand of JBIJBA010000042.1, from coordinate 2,293 downwards.
GAAGGGGCTTTGCCCGTTTCATCAAGAGAAGTCACCGTCATTTAACGTCAGGCCCCTGCAGGGCTTTTATCATTGCTTTGGCTGTGGTGTGGGTGGCGATGTCTACAAGTTCTTGCAGGAGATGGAATCACTTAGCTTCTACGAAGCGGTTGAAAACCTAGCCCAAAAAGCTAGCTACACACTCACCTACGAAGCTGGGTCAAATGCACCAGACCAGGGACAAAAAGCCAGAATCTATGAAGCAAATCTTGCGGCTTCCAAATACTTTGCCGAGCAACTAGGAACAGATGCTGCAACAACCGGCCGAGACTTCTTGAAATCGCGTGGTTTTGATAAATCAGCTGCCGAAACTTTTGGGGTTGGCTTTGCGCCAAAGGGCTGGAACAATCTGGTGGATCATCTCAAGACATTGGGTTTCACTGAGGACGAATTGGTGCTTGCCTCGCTTGCCTCTAGGGGAGAGCGCGGTCTTTACGACAAGTTCCGCGGAAGACTAATTTGGCCAATTCGAGACACCTCTAACCAGGTGATTGGTTTTGGAGCTAGAAAACTATTTGATGATGACCAGGGGCCTAAGTATCTAAACACTTCAGAAACTCCGGTGTATCACAAGTCAGCGGTGCTGTATGGAATTGATCTAGCTAAGAAGGAAATCTCCAAGACTCAAAAGGTAGTTGTAGTCGAGGGATATACCGACGTGATGGCTTGTCACCTAGCTGGAGTTACCAACGCGGTTGCTACTTGCGGCACTGCTTTTGGAGATGAGCACATCAGGATCTTGAATCGCATGCTTTCGGCAAATGTGGATAGTCCTGCAGAAGTGATTTTTACTTTTGACCCAGACGAAGCTGGTCAAAAAGCAGCTATGCGCGCCTTCGCCGATGCCGACAAGTTCCATGCCAACAGCTTCATAGCGGTTGGACCAGATGGGCTAGATCCATCGGATCTAAGGGTGCAAAAAGGCGATGAAGCCGTGCAGCTGATGATTGAAAGCAAAAAACCCATCTACGAGTTTGCTATCAAGCAGAAGCTAAAAAACTTTGATCTATCCAGCGTGGAAGGTCGAGTTGGTGCCGCCAGGGCAGCTGCCAGCGTCATTGCAACCATTCGGGACTCTGCAATGCGTTCTGTTTACCTTCGAGAAGTGGCCAACTGGGTAAATCTTGATGTTTCGGAAGTCAGCGCATTGGTAGAGCGTGCCATCAAGGACAAAGTTGTAGCGGCTGTAGCTCCAATGCGACAGGACGTTGCCCCAGAACCTGCTGAGCAGTCTTTTGAGGAACCAGACCTTCGAGACCCAACTATTCGATTCGAGAGACAGTTGCTTGAGGTGCTAATTCAGCACCCATCAGAGATTGAAGACGATAAATTTCTAGAACTAGTGTCGGGAGATTTCCTAGCCAAGGTGCACTCATTGCTTGCCTCAGCTCTTTTGGCGAATACCGCACACCGCAAAGACTCAACCTGGTTGGTAAAGCTCTCTGAGTCGCTTGACCCCGCGCTTCACCAGATCCTTCGGGCGATGGCCGCAACATCGCTACCGGCGAGTACCGAAGAAGAGCTCAAGCGCTATATCGATGGTGTTGCGGTTAGTGGCTTTATAAACTTGCTCACCAGGCAGAAGCTTTCCTTGCAAGCAGTTCTTCGCCAAACTGAACCAACTGATTCGGTCAAGATTTCTGAAATCCAAAAAGAACTCATGGACATCGAACAACGCAGAAGGGTGCTTCAAGGTGGCTAATAATCTTGTTTCAATTGAGCCAAAGAGTTTTCCGGAATACGCCAGGGCGCTTGAACTGGCTGGTGCTAATCTCGCACCAATTGGAGCTGAGGTCCGCGGACTAATTTGGACCGATTACTCTTCACCTGAGGCCCTAGGTAAAATGATCGATGCCAACCCTCAATTGGAATGGGTGCAGTTACCATTTGCCGGGGTTGACGCATTCGCGGAGCAATTGAATAAGAACGTTTTGTTCACTAGCGCTAAAGGTGCCTATAGGGAACCGGTTGCTGAGCATGCTCTAATGCTCGCTTTGGCGCTTGGTCGGAAGCTTCCAGTTCGCATAAAGGCTTCCAGTTGGGGAAAGCGTGAAGCCTTTAGTTTCTATGATTCAAAAGTTTTGCTGATTGGTGCTGGTGGAATCTCAGAAGAGCTTATAAAGCTACTTGCTCCTTTTCGGGCAGAGATTACTGTTGTAAGAAATAACCCAGAGCTTGCCCTTGCTGGCGCCAAGACAGTTGCCGGGATCGACAAGCTAGACAGCCTGCTACCCGAGGCTGATCTTGTCATTGT
>JBIJBA010000004.1:0-26260 GCA_044345455.1 Rhodoluna sp. | reverse complement strand
CTAGCCCTCGCCTCAACCCTCCCAGTCTCGGCAAGTACTGCACTCCAGGCGGTGAGAGACTCCGGGAAAATCAAATCGGGTCAGAAAGTATTAGTGACTGGTGCTTCCGGTGGTGTCGGTTCCTTTGCAGTCCAGTTTGCGGCGCAGCAAGGCGCAATTGTCACAGGGGTATGCACCTTGGACAAGCAAGAATTTGTCAGCGGACTTGGTGCCAGTAAAACAATCGACTATAAGCTCGAGAAAATTACTGGGGTTTACGATGTCATTATTGACATCGCTAGCCCGCTTTCCCTAAAAGAAACTCGAAAGTTATTGGCGCCTGGAGGCACTTTGGTGATTGTTGGGGTTGCTTCCAAGCATGGATCTAGCGGAATGGGCAGAAACTTAGGTGCCAGCTTTATCTCGAGCTTTATAAAGGAATCCTTGGTTTGGCTAATGCAATCGGAAAACAAAGAAGACCTTGAGAAGCTCTCTGCTCTTTTGGCGCAAGGGAAAATAAAGTCTGTGGTTGACAAGACATTTCCGCTGGATCAGACAAGTCAAGCAGTCGAATACTTTAGCTCCGGCAAAACAAAGGGCAAGGTTGTAATTAAGGTTCTGTCTTAGAGACTTATGCGGTTAGAGACCAAACTTCGTCGTGATCCTGGGCGTACCGCAAATTGCCAATTTGGCGGAGAATGGGGGATTCGAACCCCCGAGGGCTTTCACCCAACACGCTTTCCAAGCGTGCGCCATAGGCCACTAGGCGAATTCTCCTGGCATTGATTTCTTCATCAACTTCTCTAGTTTAGTCATTAGCGAAGGCAGCAAAGAAGCTAAATCTTTGCTCTCTTGTCAAGGCAGGTACTGCCTACCGGAGATTAGTCCAGGGCGAGCTGAAAGCTTTTGCCCTCTAGTTCAACTTGTAAAACTAAGGTCCCGCCTAGGGCCTCTAGGTATCTCCGGATGGTTCTAATCTCTGCCTTATCAAGATCTAATCGCTCAAACTTCGAAACTCTGTTTTGAGTGATTCCTAGTGCTTCGGCTAACTCTTGCTGGGTGATGTTCTTGCTGACCCTGAGTTCTCTTAGTTTGTATTGAAGCAGCTTCCGGTAAAGCTTTTTGACTCCGCCGGCAATCTTTTTCTCATCGAAGTTCTGAGACTCACGCCACTTTGCGTAACTAACAAAGCCCTTTTTAGTCTTCAGTGAATCGTTCATAGGTTTCCTCCGCTCCATTGATTGCCTCTTGGTACCAAGTGCTCCACTGACCAGATTTGTCTCCGGCCACAAGCAGCAAAGCAACTCTTGATTCGGTAAAGCAGTAAAGAATTCGAATTGCCGAGTCTCTCGACGAAGAAATCCTTAGCTCTTTGAGATTCTTGATTCTTGAACCTGCGATGGAGTCTGCTAAAGGCCTGCCAAGGCTTGGACCCTCAGCACTCAGAACCGTCAACACCATGTCAATCCGTTCTTGAACTTCTACCGGTTGGGCTTCCAAAAAATTCGTAACTTGCTCACTCATTTGGATTTCCCAAGAAGGAACCTTCAAAAGCTCGCCTTTCAATAGTATTACCTACAGGTAATACTGGCTAGTACCAATAATTGACATAGTCGGTGCCATCTCGCTCGTGGCTTCGCTAAAGCTAAGTCCCAGCAAGGTCTGCTGGGTGAAGGGAAGTTCAAACTGTGCAGAACTTCTGGCCTTGGTTTAGGGGATTGATTGCCGAAATTCGGAACCTATTCCAAGCTTTAGAATTGAGGCTGACTCCCCGTGCGGCGTCATCTTGGTGAACTCCCCCAGGATCGAAAGATAGCAAGGGTAGCTGGGCTCTGATGGGTGTGCGGGGGGTCTTTTTATTGGTCTGTCGTACAAAGGAGCTAGGTTAGAAAAGTGAATCAAGCCCTTTACCGTCGATATAGGCCAGAAACCTTTGCCGAACTTATTGGCCAAGCTCAAGTTACTGCTCCTTTGATGACTGCGCTTAGAACTGACCGGGTAAATCACGCTTACTTATTCTCTGGCCCTAGAGGTTGCGGTAAAACTACCTCAGCAAGAATTCTTGCTCGCTGCTTGAACTGTGCTGAAGGTCCAACTGATACACCTTGTGGCAAGTGCGCAAGTTGTATCGAGCTGTCACGTGATGGATCGGGATCTCTCGATGTTGTAGAAATTGACGCAGCCAGCCACAACGGTGTTGATGACGCCAGAGATCTTCGCGAGCGAGCAATCTTTGCTCCAGCAAGAGATAGATTCAAGATTTTCATTCTCGATGAGGCCCATATGGTTACACCACAAGGCTTCAATGCTCTTCTAAAGATCGTGGAAGAACCCCCTGCCCACGTGAAGTTCATTTTTGCTACCACCGAACCCGAGAAGGTTATTGGAACCATCCGTTCCAGAACTCACCACTATCCGTTCCGGTTAGTAGCTCCAGCGGAGATGCTTCACTATCTCGAGGAAGTTTGTGCAACTGAAAAGGTAAAGCCAGCACCAGGGGTGCTGACCCTAGTTGTTCGAGCTGGCGGCGGCTCAGTAAGAGATTCACTATCTCTACTGGATCAACTAATCGCAGGTTCTGAACTAAAGTCGGGCTCTGCTGAGATTGAGTACGACAGAGCAGCAGCACTTCTGGGATACACCCACGCTAACTTGCTTGATGAGGTTGTCGACGCCTTTGCAACTCAGAATTCTTCGCTTGTGTTCTCAAGCGTCGACAAGGTTATCCAATCCGGCCAGGACCCAAGACGGTTTGTTGAAGATCTTCTTGAAAAGCTAAGAGATCTAATTGTTGTTCTCTCGGTGGGCGACGAGGCCAAGTCAGTACTAAGAGGCATAGCCCCAGCAGAGCTTGAGAAAATGGGTCTGCAGGCAATGAGCTTTGGAATGGCAGAGCTAACCCATGCTGCAGGAGCAGTTGCTAATGCACTCACTGAAATGTCTGGCGCCACCAGCCCCAAGCTTCAGCTTGAGTTGATGTGTGCGAAGGTACTTGTTCCTGCAAGCGATAAAACTGAAGTTGGTTCCCTTGCAAGAATCGAAAGACTAGAGCGACGCATGGGAGTTGCTCCCGCAGCCGAACCAGTAAGCGCTCCGGTTGCAAGCCCAGCTCAAAGTGTTGCTGCGCCAAAAGTTGCTCCTACTGCTCCAAGAACTGAAACCCCGCAGCCTGCAAAAGCGGTAGCTGCTCCAGTAGCGAAACCTGTAGCTGGTTCTGTTCCTGCGGTTACCCAGCAAGTGTTGATGAATGCTTGGGCGGAAATAATCGGTCAGGTCAAGAAGGAATCTAGAGCTGCCTGGATGGTTGCTTTCACGCTTACCGTTATGGATCTAACCGATGATGTTCTTACATTGAAGTTCTTGAGCCAAAAAGATCTTGATTCTTTCAAATCCGATAGTCGTTCAACAGATGCATTGCGAAAAGCAATCTTTGCAGTTCTTGGAATTCAAGTTAAGTTCCGCCCACACATCGAAGAAGGTGCCGAAGTTGCTTCGGTGACCGAGCAGGCAGAGCCTGCCACCACTGTTATTCAAGTTGTTGAACAAGAAGTGAGCGAGGCTCCGGAGCTTAAGGCTGCGCCTACTTCTAGAAACTCAATGGTCAACGAAGACGCTAGATATGGTGAATCATTGCTTCGTGAAGTCCTGGGTGCTGAGCCAATTCAAGACCCTAAAGCTGGCGGTCGCTAGATGTATGAAGGTGTAATCCAAGAGCTAATTGATGAGCTTGGAAGATTGCCTGGAGTTGGGCCTAAATCCGCGCAGCGGATTGCCTTTTACCTGTTGCAGGCAGACGAAGATCAGGCCACCAAGCTAGCTCAGGTTTTGAATGAGGTTCGCGAGCGAGTTCGCTTTTGTGAGCAGTGTGGCAACGTAGCCGAGCAAGAGCTTTGCAATATCTGCCGAGACCCGAGGCGCTCTAAGGCAAGTATCTGCGTGGTTGAAGAATCTAAGGATGTTCAGGCCATTGAGCGAACCAGGGAATTCAAGGGTTTGTATCACGTGCTTGGTGGGGCCATCAGCCCAATTGAAGGAATTGGCCCCGACAACCTGCGCATCAAGGAGCTAGTTGGCAGGCTTGCAGATACAGAGATTAAAGAAGTAATCATTGCTACCGACCCGAACCTGGAGGGTGAGGCAACAGCCACGTATCTCACCAGAATGCTTTCACCAATGGGAATCACCATCTCCCGCTTAGCTTCAGGTCTGCCGGTGGGCGGAGACTTGGAATATGCCGATGAGATTACTCTCGGACGGGCCTTTGAGGGCAGAAGGACAGTCAGCTAGACTTGGCTTCTTACCTCAAAGATTGAGGTAGTCTCCCCAAAAATCCCACAGGAGCATCCTTTGGCACTGATTGTTCAGAAGTTCGGCGGTTCATCCGTGGGCGATGCTGAAAAAATCAAAGTGGTAGCCAAAAGAGTTATTGAAACTCACCGTGCCGGGAATCAAGTCGTCGTTGTTGTTTCCGCAATGGGAGACACTACCGATGATCTTTTGGAATTAGCCAACAACGTTTCCGACGATCCGGAAGCTACCCCAAGAGAACTAGACATGCTGCTCACCGCAGGTGAGCGCATCTCCGTTGCACTTTTATCAATGGCTATTAACTCCATGGGTGAAAAATCAAGATCTTTCTCTGGCTTGCAGGCCGGAATCATTACCGATTCAACCTATGGAAACGCTCGGATTGCCGAGGTAACCCCAGACCGGGTTCAAGAAGCTATAGATAAAGGTGAGATCGCAATTGTTGCTGGTTTTCAAGGTTTTGACCCAACCAGCGGGGATATAACAACTCTTGGTCGCGGTGGTTCTGACACTACGGCGGTTGCTCTAGCTGCTGGTCTAAACGCTGATGTTTGTGAGATCTACAGCGATGTTGACGGCGTTTACACCGCCGATCCAAGGTCTGTTCCAAGAGCCAAAAAGATCGACGCAATTGATATTGAGGCCATGCTGGAGCTGGCTGCTGCTGGGGCAAAGATTTTATACATCAGGGCGGTCGAATTTGCGAGGCGCCATAAGGTGGACCTTAGGGTTCGCTCTAGTTTTACTGATAACCCCGGCACTACCATTTATTCGAGCGGAGAAACCATGGAAGAGTCAATAGTCGCAGGCGTAGCGGTCGATCAGAGCCAGGCCAAGATCACCGTAGTTGGTATTCCCGACGTTCCTGGCAAGGCTGCCGAGCTTTTCACCGTGGTTGCAGAAGCTGGTATCAACATCGACATGATTGTTCAAAACGTTGCTGTTTCCAACACCAAGCTAAGCGATATCTCATTCACTCTTCTTGCCGAAGACCTAAAAAGGGCCATCCAGGCTCTTGAGGCAGCAAAAGATCACATGGGCTTTGCCTCTTTGCAGTTTGATGAAAGCATCGGAAAGCTTTCGGTTGTTGGTTCGGGAATGAAAACTCATTCGGGAGTTTCAGCAACGCTGTTTGGTGCTTTAGCAAAAGCAGGAGTCAACATCGAGATGATTTCTACCTCTGAGATTCGTATCTCGGTAATTACCCGAAGCGATCAGGTTCTCGAGGCCGCCCGAGTTGTTCACAGCGCCTTTGGTCTAGATGGCGACACCGAAGCGGTTGTTCACGCAGGAACTGGAAGATAACTTGTCCAGAAAGCCAAACCTCGCACTCGTTGGAGCCACTGGCGCTGTCGGAACCGTGATGGTTTCAATCATCAACGAGCGCGAAAACATCTGGGGCGAGATTCGCCTAATTGCTTCCAAAAAATCTGCTGGAAAAAAGATAAAGGTTCACGGTCAAGACCTAACTGTTGTCGAGCTTTCCGCTGAGGCATTTGATGGCATCGACATCGCCATGTTTGATGTTCCAGATGAGATTGCCGAAATTTGGGCACCGATTGCGGTTGAACACGGTGCGGTTGTGGTTGATAACTCAGCGGCTTTTAGGATGAACGATCAAGTGCCACTTGTTGTTCCAGAGGTAAACCCAGAGCAGGCAAAGAATCGACCAATTGGGATTATTTCAAACCCCAACTGCACAACTTTGACCATGATGGCTGCTCTTGGAGCACTACACGCCAAGTGGAAACTAACCGAGCTGGTTGTTGCAAGTTACCAGGCAGTTTCTGGTGCAGGGGCTGCTGGGGTAGACCAGCTGCAAAAGGAAATCGCAGCGGTAGCGACCGATCCGCTTGCTGGAACCAGAAGTGGAGACGTTACCTCACTTCTCAAAGCAGCCGGTTTGAATCAAGCTGATTCACTCTGGCCAGTGCCAATTGCGCTGAATGTTATTCCTATGGCTGGGTCCCTTAAGGCTGGCGGTCACTCCTCGGAGGAGATGAAAGTTCGAGACGAGTCAAGAAAGATTCTAGGGATTAAGGATCTAAAGGTTGCAGCCAGCTGCGTTAGGGTCCCGGTTCAGGTGTCTCATTCGCTGGCTGTCCACGCCACCTTCGCTAAGCCTCTTACGGTTGCCGAGGTGCAGGCGGAGCTTGAGGCATCTCCGAGCGTTGTGCTGATGGATGACCCTGAAAACGGTATCTATCCGACCCCGAACCACGTAGCGGGCCAGGACCCGACCTTTGTTGGCAGGGTAAGGCAAGCTTTGGACTTTGAGAACTCAATCGACATGTTTGTGGTGGGGGACAACCTTCGAAAAGGCGCTGCCTTAAATACTTACGAGATTGCCGAGCTGGTGGCCAAGGAATTTTAGTTCCTACCCGAAATCATATTCCGATAAGTCACGGCGTGGATTTGGTAAGCCTACTCAAGCCCGATAGCTATCCTTGAGGCATGGGGAACAGGGCAATTTCGATTGCGTTACTGGTAGTCTCGCTGAGCCTTGCCGGCTGCAGTGCTGAGACTATCCCAGAAAACCCCGACGGGTCTGGGGCGCTTCCAACAATTGACCCAGCGCTTATTCCTCAAGAGGCGCCAGCTGATGTTGTTCAAGTGGATCCAGACTTGTTCCTGCTTGACTATGGGGACATCACTTTTAAGGTTGGAACCGGACCCACCTGGTGCACCCTAAGCGAGTTAGATGACGTTGCAATTTGCGAACACAAGGAAACAGAAGTTCGTTACGAACCTGTTCCAAAGCCTTCGGATTGCGAATTCACCTACGGTAATCAGCTAAAGCTTTTGGGGACTGCAATTACCGGTGAAAAATCTGCGGACTTCACCTGCGTAAACTCCCCATACGGAGATGCTTCTACGTCCCCTTCACTGCAAGACGGGGAACAGATAACAGCTTTTGGATTTACCTGCTTCGTTGTGGGAGAAACTGCTCGTTGCGAGAATTCAGCTGGAGACTTTATTGTGCTTGGGCCAGATGCCTGGGCAAAAAGCGACTAGTTAGTTAACTAGGCAACCTCGAGCAGTGTAATTAGTCGTACTTCTGGCCTGCAGAAAAATCGCACCGGTGCAAAAATTGAGTTTCCAAGTCCCGCCACCACACTAAGAATGGAATTTTTCCCTTCGAAGCTCCAGCCCGAAGTTCCTCTGGCAAATCTATTTGGTAAATCGCTGTTGGTTGTGAGTGCGCCAATAATTGGCAGCCTCACCTGACCGCCATGGGTGTGCCCAGCAAATATCAGCTCGGCTCCCCGAAGAGTAAGGCCTCTAAGTATTTCAAGATACGGAGCGTGAGTGAGTGCGATGGTAAAGGTTTGGCTGGCGGCCAGCTCGGATAGGTTGCTTCTTCCAACGTGGTGATCATCTACCCCAATGAAACGAATAGGGTTTCCGGAAATCTCAATCTCGGCAGCTTTGTTGTTGAGGTTAATCCACCCCGCCTGCTCAAAAGCGTTGGTCATCTTGATGGTTTCTAGCCTGGCTGATTTGGGAACGCCTGAGGAGCGAAAGACATAACTGATTGGGTTTTTGGGAACCGGTGCGTAGTAATCATTTGAGCCGTTTACGAATACCCCCGGTTTTTGCATAAGCGGTGCCAAGCACTGAAGTAGCGGCGGGATTGCGTTTTTGTGTCCCAGGTTGTCGCCAGTGTTTACCACCAGATCAATTGGTTGCTTGGCCAAGTTTCGAATAAAGCGCTGCTTCGATTTTTGCCAGGGAGCCAAGTGGATATCGCCAATTTGCAAGACCTTGATCGACGAGCTTCCTTTTGGAAGCACTCTTATGGATTCGCGGCGAATAACGTAGAGCTGCCGCTCTATGACAATGGCCCAAACGGCTATTGCCATTAAGCCAATTGCTAACCAAACACTAGCCAGGGGGAGGTCCGCTAATAATCAGAAGAACTGCACCAAGAGCATCGGCTGATGAACCGGCAGCTGGATTAGTGCCAGCTACCATTCCAGCGGGAACTGATGACGAGACAAAGTACTGGCTCTGACTCGGTTGCGGAGCACTCACAGCCGAAAAACCATAAGAGAGCAGTCTGGCCGTTGCATCGGCAATGCTCAAGCCTGAAACATCTGGCACCGTAACTGTTCCTCCCCGGCTGAGCGTGATAGTAACTAGAGTTCCACGAGGGATCTCGGCACCCGTTGCATAGTCAGCTGCCGCTACGGTTCCTCCCGGGTTCGGAGAAAGAACCTGACTGCCAGAAATCTGAGCCGCGAGTCCAGCATCCCGAAGGATTTCAAGAGCGATCTCTGGAGGCAGCGCATTTATGTCGGGCATGATCACATTGGAAGCCCCAAGGTACATCGGAGGTGGTGCTGGGAAGGATTCTCCCGGGTATAGCTCGTTGGCAACGGTCATGACTTGGCGCCAAATCTCATGTCTTAGGAAACCACCGGGTGTGCCATCAATTGAAACACCACCAACGTTTTGCTTACCGGAAACGTTTCCAACCCAAGTTGCCGTCGCGACCTTGGAAGAGTATCCAGTCATCCAGGTGTGAAGGAATCTGTCAGTAGAACCAGTTTTTCCAGCCAAAGGCACACGGTCAGCAGTTCGCGACTGTCCTCCGGTACCACCACTCATAACGAGCTGGAATGCATAACTTGCCGCTGCTGCCACTTCTGAGGTGACGGCACGATTGCACTCGGTAACCGGCACTTTCATATCCAACCCGGTTGATCTAACCACCACTCGGTCGATCGCGATTGGAGAACAATAGATTCCGTCGTTGGCGAACCCGGACATAGCAGCAGCCACCGTCAATGGAGAAAGTTCATTGGTACCAAGAATCGAGGCTTGAACATATAACAGCTCGTTGCCATCGGCTCGCTTGACACCAAAGCCTTCGGCTCTGTCTCTAATGTCACAAAGGTCTAAAAATGATGCCATGGTTGCAAATGCAGTGTTTACAGATTGGACGGTCGCGCTTAGCGCGCTCAGATATTCGTACTGGGAGTTACCAAAGTTATTAGGATCCCAATCTCCTGCAATGCCACCACACTTAGCTGAAAAGTCTTCGACTCTCCAAACTCGATCTTTTGAATCGACTTGATCGCCGAGCAAGAAACCCTTTGAGAGCCACTCAGCGAGCACAAAAACCTTGTAAGTCGAGCCGGTCTGGAATCCAGAAGAGCCACCGTAAGCCTTATCTGTGGAGTAGTTCACGCTTGTTGTGGTTGGGTCCTCGTCGACTTCTTGATTGAAAGTGCGGTTCTGACTCATCGACAAAACTCGCCCAGTTCCAACTTCTACAGAAACAGAGGCAGCTCCGAGTTGCCAACGGTTGTCGCTTGGCAATTCTGCCTTTACGACGCTGTCAGTAGTAGTTTGCAACTCAATATCCATTGTGGAGTAAATCTCTAGTCCACCGCGGCGAAGCAGCACTTCGCGATCTTCGAGAGTGGCGCCAAACTCTTCGGAGTTTCTAACCACCCAAACCACGTAGTCACAGAAGTACGCAGTTTCCTGATTGGCTTCACAGCCAGTGTTGGTTTCAGTGATGTTTGTCACAACGGGCTCTGCTTTATAAGCTTCTGCCTCAGCCTCAGTTATGAACCCTTCATCACGCATGTTGTTTATCACGTAGTCTCTTCGAGTCTTGGCTATTGGAAGATTCTCCGCAACATCTGGCTTGTAAGCGTTTGGTGCCCTGAGCATCGCAGTTAGCATCGCGGCTTCTGGGACAGTTAGGTCTATAGCTTTCACGCCAAAGTAGTAATTCGAAGCAGCCTCGATGCCGTTAATTCGGTTTCCAAAGAATGCGAGGTTTAGATATCCGGCGAGGATTTCCTTCTTGGAACTAACAGTTTCCAGAGCGATAGCCAATCTGATCTCGCGAATCTTTCGCTCAATCGTGGTTTCAGTGGCCAACGCAATTCCGGCTTCATCACCGGCAAGGTTGGCAGCTTCGACCAAAGAGTTCTTTACATACTGCATCGTGATAGTGGAACCACCGGGCCCGGAAAGTCCACTGGTAGCAACCCCCAGGGTTGCTCTAAGTAGCGCCAAAATGTCAACGCCACCGTGCTGGAAAAACCTAGGGTCCTCGGTAGCAATCACGGCGTTGATCATGTTCGGGCTCATCTGCTCGTAATCGATGGAGATTCGGTTCTCGTGATAAAAGCTCGCTAGCGCAACAGGCTCGCCGTCCTGGTTTCCATAAAGGGTGGAGGTTTGGGAGGCGTTCACTGGCTTGATGTATTCCGGCAAGCCCTCAAAGGCGACCACTCCGGTCGAGGAGGCATAGCCCGCAACTGCAGCAACAGGAGTAATAAGTGCAAAAGTCAGGAGACCAGCGATAGCGCTAAGACCAAAGAGTCTTACGATTAATTTGCGCATGGGGGCAGCCACACCTTTCCTGAGAATAGACTTAAGGTTACTATCAAACCCTGAGAGCAGGCTGACCATGCAAAAATGGGAGTACATCACAACCCCCCTTATCATCCATAACACCACCCAAATCCTCAATAATTGGGGCTCCGAGGGCTGGGAATTGGTCCAAATCGTCACTGGTCCAGAAGGTGGCCTAGTTGCATACTTCAAGCGCCCGGTGAGCTAAATGTCCCAAATTGAGCGCAGAATCATCGATTTGGGCTTTTTGTTGCCCGAAACCGCCAAACCGCTAGCTGCCTATATTCCAGCCGTTCAGTCTGGGAACCTGGTCTTTACCTCTGGACAGCTACCCATGGTTGCGGGCAACCTTGCCGAAACCGGCAAGGTTGGCGGATCCGTCTCGCCAGAGCGAGCCAAGGAACTAGCTACCGTGTGCGCTCTAAACGCGCTCGCGGCAGTCAAGACCGTGATTGGTGATCTAGACAAGATAAAGCGCATCGTTAAAGTAGTCGGATTTGTCTCCTCTACTCCCGAGTTCTCCGGTCAGCCAGCCGTAGTCAATGGAGCAAGCGAGTTTCTAGGTGAAGTGTTTGGCGACAATGGAATCCACGCCAGAAGCGCAGTTGGGGTAGCGGTTTTACCCCTGGATGCTCCTGTGGAAATAGAACTAATAGTCGAGGTTTAGTTTCTAGCTGTGAAACTTTCCGTTGATCACACTCATCACGGAAGTATCGGCCAAGGTCGTAACGTCTCCCACTGGCCTGCCTTCAGCAACATCTCTTAGAAGTCTTCGCATGATCTTTCCAGATCTAGTTTTTGGAAGCTCGGCAACCACCATGATTTGTCTTGGTTTTGCGATTGGTCCAATCTGTTTAGAAACATGCTCTCTAAGCACTGCGGAAACTTCTGATTCAGATCCCGCAATTTCGACTTGATCTGCTCGCAAGATCACAAAGGCAACAACCGCCTGCCCGGTTGTCTCATCAGTTGCACCAACAACAGCAGCCTCGGCAACAAAAGGGTGTGAAACTAGAGCAGATTCAATTTCTGTTGTTGAAAGCCGGTGACCGGAAACATTCATGACATCATCTACTCGACCGAGAATCCAAATCTCGCCATCGTCATCGAGCATCGCTCCATCGCCGGCAAAGTACTTGCCAGGGTATTGCGACCAGTAGGTCTCGATAAATCTTGCTGGGTCTTTCCAAATGCCACGAAGCATGGAAGGCCAAGGTTCGGTGAGTGTGAGGTAACCTCCACCGGAGCTCACTTTTTCTCCAGCTTCGTTTACTATCTCCACGCTGATTCCAGGAACAGGCACTTGGGCAGAGCCTGGCTTGGTGGCTGTTACCCCTGGCAGAGCGGAGATCATGATCGCTCCGGTTTCGGTCTGCCACCAGGTGTCGACAATCGGGCAGTTGTTTCCACCAATGGCTTCTCGGTACCACATCCAAGCTTCTGGGTTAATCGGCTCACCAACAGTTCCTAGGACCCTAAGTGAGCTCAGGTCGAAGCGATCCGGGATCTCACGACCGTGCTTCATGAAGGTGCGGATAGCGGTTGGAGCTGTGTAGAAGATGCTGACCTGGTATTTTTCAATGATTTGCCACCAGCGACCCCAATCTGGAGTGTCCGGGGTACCTTCATATATGACCTGGCTGACGCCATTGGTTAGCGGTCCGTAGACCACATAGGAATGTCCAGTTATCCAGCCAACGTCGGCGGTGCACCAGTAGATGTCAGTTTCTGGATGAACATCAAAGAGAGCTTTGTGAGTAAAAGTGGCCTGAGTCAGGTAACCACCTGAAGTGTGCAAGATGCCTTTTGGCTTGCCGGTGGTACCGGAGGTATACAAGATAAACAGCGGGTTCTCAGCTTCAAAGCCTTGAGCTTCGTGCTGGTCAGAAGCGCCACCAACTACGTCTTCCCACCAGAGATCTGTTTTGGAATTCCAGGCAACTTCGTTGCCACCGCGTCTTAGAACAATCACGTGCTCCACACTTGGACAAGCACCAGCTGCAATAGCCTCGTCAACAGCTGGCTTCAAAGGTAAGACCTTACCTTTTCTATTTCCACCATCAGCCGTTACAACCAGCTTGGCTTCAGCGTCGTTAATACGACTACGAAGTGACTCTGCGGAAAAGCCTCCAAAGATAACCGAGTGGATAGCTCCTAAGCGAACAGTAGCCAACATGGCAATTACTGCCTCTGGAACAAGTGGCATATAAATTGCCACTCGATCTCCCTTAGCAACTCCTAGTGAAGCAAAGGCATTGGCTGCTTTTTTGACCTCGGTTAGTAGCTGAGCGTAGGTGAATTTAGAGCTGTCGCCGGCCTCCCCTTCGAAGTACAGAGCAACTTTGTCTCCTTTGCCTGCCAGAACGTGACGATCGAGGGCGTTGTAACAAACGTTTAGCTCGCCATCTTCGAACCACTTGGCAAAGGGAGGGTTGGAATAATCCAAGGTCTTGGTGAAGGGCTTGTGCCAGTGAAGGGCTCTGGCTTGCTCGGCCCAAAAGCCAAGGCGGTTGTTGGCGGCTTGGCCGTAGAGCTCTTTTTTGGCTACGGCTTGGGAAGCAAAAGCCTCGGTAGGAGGAAAACGTCTGGATTCGTGTAGAAGGTTTTCGATATCTGATTGGTTCGGCACCATTGCCAACTCCTTCTAACTCACTGGTAATAATGGCACAAATGGGCTTTTGGCGAGTAATCCCTGCCTACAATGAATCGTCGGTAATTTATTACTGACTTGTGATAGTTAGATTCCCCCAATCGCTATCACCAGGCGGCAGGTTTTCCCCAAAACCTGCCGCCCCCTAATTTATCCACATTTTCTTGATCCCCCACCAAATAAGCGCACGCTTGACCGATTGTTAGTGGGTGGAAACCCAACTACCGACTTGGTTACTTGAGCTAATCGATAACGAGCAAGTCACCGACATTTTGCTCAGCGAGTCCCAGTCACTAGTTGATTACGGCGACGGATTAGTTCAGCTCAACAGTTTTCAAGTTTCCGAATCAGAGCTTGCTCCCATTGCGAGGGAGCTAATCGAATTAGGTGGCAGAAGACTAGATCTGGCAAACCCATTTGCTGATGTTAGTTTGCCAGGAGGACTCCGAGTCCATGCGGTTCTAAAATCCGGTTGCAGTGAGCAGAGCCTGGTTTCTATCAGACTGCACCAATCCAAAGTAATAACACTTTCGGAATTGTTCATTTCACTTTCTGCATCACCGTCGCAGCAAACAATGATTCGAGAGATTGCGGACTCTGGTGAGAGCTTTCTTATTTCTGGTCCAACAGGTTCTGGAAAAACTACCCTTCTTAGAGCCATGCTCAGCGGTTCCACCGAGAGAGTAATCGCGGTTGAAGACGTCACCGAGCTGGCTGGCAAAAATATTGTTTGCCTGCAATCAAGAAGCATCAACGTTGAGGGTCAGGGGAAAATCACTTTAGAACAGTTAGTGCGTGAAGCGCTTCGGATGCGTCCTGATCGACTAGTCGTTGGTGAAGTTCGAGGCTTGGAGCTTATGGCCATGTTGCAAGCTCTAAATACTGGTCACCGTGGGGCAACAACCATTCACGCAAATAACCTTTTTCAAGTGCCCGAGAGGCTTTCCACCATCAAGGCTGATCTTGCAATCTCCGATACGGCCTTTTTCAAAATGATTGCCGCAGCATTTGATTGGGTTATTGCTCTAGAGGCAAGAGCTGGTAGCAGGTCAGTTTCAGGAATTGGAAAGTTTGCCATCGAGGCTGGCGAGCTAGTTGTGAAAGATTACCAACCAAGACAAAAGCTTGCGTTGGCATGAGCGCGGAGCTAGCTGTGATGGAGATAACTGCACTGCTTCGTTCTGGTACCAGTGCAAAGGTAGCTAAGAGGCAATTGAAAACCAAAGATCTTTCTGAGTTTCAAGTAAAGCAATTTCAGTTCATTTGGGAGGTGGCAACCGAGTCAGGCGGTCACTTGGCTCTGGCACTTGATCGACTCACCGAAGTTTTTAGAGCCCAACAAAGACAGTTTGCGGAATTAGTAATTGCATTTGCTTCCCCTAAGGCAACGGCAAACCTAATCTTGCTTCTTCCCCTTATTGCGGTGATCTTTTCAGAGCTTCTTGGCCTTTCAGCGCTCGGTGCTTCTTTGGAAACGGCGTTAGGGGTGATTTCAATTTGCCTTGGACTACTACTGCTTATTGTTGCCAGAATCAGCTCATTGCGGATGCTTGATAAAGCAAAACCTCGCGAGGCTGACCCTGGAGCTTTTTTGGATGCGGTGGCAATTGGACTGTCCGCAGGCCTTAGCCCAAAAGCTGCTGCTGCACTTGCAAGGACCAAATCAAAGCAGCAATTTGTAGAGGATGTTCCAGCAGATCAACTCACCATATTTTGGGACGCAGTGAAAGTTTCTGAGCAATCAGGCGTTGCCCTAAATGGTCTACTTCTGGCCAGGGCTGATAGCTTGCGTCACAGGCTTTGGAGTAACGATCGATCACGGCTTGCCAAGCTGTCGATTTCACTACTTATTCCACTTGGTTTAGCAGCACTACCAGCCTTCGTTTTTTTAGCCGTGATCCCGGTTGGGATAGGGCTCTTTAGCGCTATATAAATAAGGAGAGAAATGAACTGGAAATCAGAAGATGGTGCCGCAACGGCCGAATATGCCATTGCCACGATGGCAGCGGTGGGCTTCGCGGGGCTGCTGGTAGTAATCCTGCGAAGCGATGAGGTCAAAACTATACTTTTTGACCTTATCCGGTCGGCTCTTACATTCGGTGCGATCTAGTTCAACCCGAGGAAGCGTTACGGCGGAACTTGTTCTAACCCTTCCGGTAGTAATACTGATCATGATCATTGCGATAGCTGCGATGAGTTTGCAGTCGGCAAAGCTTCAATTGGTAAATGTTGCTGCAATGGTTGCAAGTGCGGTGGCAAGAGCAGAACCGGCTGAGCTAATTGATCAACTAGTTGCTACAGCTGGCGAACAAGTTGCGTTTGAATTAGAGGAACTTGAAGACATGGTTTGTGTGAAATTAAGTCTTGACGTACCAATTATCGGCATTGAATTTGGATTTTTAGAATTAGCAGAGAAGCAGTGCGCAAGAGCATCGGGACAGTGAAGAATGACGCTGGAGCGGGGACAATCCTTGCAATTTCGATTCTGATTGTGTTTTTTGCTTTGTTTGCTGCTTCATCGCTAGTTAGCACGCAATTACTGGGATTTACTAGGCTGCAGGCCACAACAAATTCGATTGCGCTGGCTGCAGCTGACGCACTTAGAGGTGTATCCACAGGTAATCCGTGTATTGTGGCTAAAGATATTGCTAGGAATAGCCAGCTAGTTCTAGAACGATGTCGTATTGTCGGTTTCGAGGTCTTTATCGAAACCAACATGGAAACGTTGGGTGTTGTGCAAAAAGCACGAGCCAGGGCGGGACCCGGTTAATGATTTAGGAGATTGATGCCAAAAGGTAACAAGCTAGTAATCGTAGAGTCGCCTGCCAAGGCGAAAACGATTGCAAAGTACCTAGGCGATGACTACACCGTCATGGCCTCGATTGGCCATATCCGGGACCTAATTGACCCTAAGAACTTACCCCCAGAAGAGAAGAAGAAAAAGGGCTCGCTAGCCAAGTTCTCAATTGACATCGAAAACGACTTTGAGCCCTATTACGCAATCTCGGCTGGAAAGAGCAAAACCGTGACCGAGCTCAAGAAAGCTCTGGCCGAGGCGGATGAGCTATTTCTAGCTACCGATGAGGACCGCGAGGGAGAGGCTATCGCCTGGCACCTGCTGCAGGTTCTAAAGCCCAAGGTTCCAGTCAGCCGAATGGTGTTTCATGAAATCACCAAGCAGGCCATTCAAGACGCCCTTTTGAACACCAGGGAAGTTGATCAAAACCTGGTCCAGGCTCAAGAAACCCGAAGGGTAGTTGACCGTCTTTACGGCTACGAGGTTTCTCCGGTTTTGTGGCGCAAGATCAACCGCGGTCTAAGTGCCGGTCGAGTGCAGTCTCCCGCGATGAGATTGGTAGTTGAACGCGAACGTGAACGCATGGCCTTTGTTTCTGGAAGCTACCATGATGTCAAAGCACTATTTACTACCGACAAGAATAAAGAGCAGGACTTTGAAGCCAAGCTCACGTTGATTGATGGCAAGAAGATTGCATCGGGAGATTCCTTCAATGACAAAGGCGAGATGAAAGACGGAGTCTTGCTTTTGGATCAAACAGCGTCCGAAGCTCTAGCTGAAGCTATGAGATCAAAAGATGTAAAGGTAAAAGTTGAATCGGTCGAGTCCAAGCCTTCAACTAGAAAGCCTGCTGCACCTTTTACAACTTCTACCTTGCAGCAGGAAGCATCGAGAAAGCTTCGCATGTCTGCCAAGCAGACCATGGACACCGCGCAGAGTTTGTATCAAGAAGGTCACATTACATATATGCGTACTGACTCACCTGTACTTTCCACTCAGGCGATTCAAGCCGCCAGAGCATTAGCAATAGAAATGTTTGGCAAAGATTCAGTTCCAGATTCGCCAAGAATCTACACCGGAAAAAACAAGAACGCTCAAGAAGCGCACGAGGCAATTCGTCCAGCCGGAGAAACTTTCTTGCACCCAAGCGATCTGCCAATGACTATGTCCACCAGATCGAAAGATCTTTACGAGTTGATTTGGAAAAGAACCATGGCATCTCAGATGTCAGATGCCAAGGTTTCCACAACCACCGCCAAGATTTCAGTTTCTCCTGTCGCAGATGGCAAGTCAGCTGAATTCAGTGCTTCTGGAACCGTTGTGATCTTCAAGGGATTCATGGCTGCCTATGAAGAAGGTAGAGACGTGGCCCGCGATGACGAGCAAGAAGAAGAGCAAGAATCCAAGCTGCCAGCTTTGGAAGTAGGTCAGGCGCTATCGGTTGTTGAAGTAACCGCCAAGGATCACCAGACCCTGCCGCCAGCTAGGTATACCGAAGCAAGCCTTGTTAAGGCGCTAGAAGAAGACGGCATCGGAAGACCTTCTACCTATGCCGCTATTTTGTCGACCATCATCAACAAAGGGTACGTAGTAAAGCGCGGCCAGGCCCTAGTTCCTGAGTGGATTGCATTCACCGTGACTAGGTTCTTGGAAGAAAACTTCGTAAAGCTAGTTGATTACGCTTTTACCGCTCAGATGGAAGAAAACCTAGACCAGATCGCAGCCGGAGAAATCAACCGCAGCGAGTGGCTAAAAAAGTTTTACTTTGGAACAGATACCGAAGATGGCCTACACGACACCGTTCAGAACGTTGGGGATAGCGACCCAAAGGCAGTGAACTCGATTTACCTCGCCGATAACATTACGCTTCGAACTGGAAAGTATGGCCCATACATTGAGACCATGGTTGAGCCAGGTAGCGAAGGTGCCGATGAAAACGGACGCAGAATTGTAAACATCCCAGAGGGCTTAGCCCCTGACGAACTTACGGTTGCTAAAGCTCAAGAGCTAATTGACGCTCCGATAATTACTGACCGCGTTATGGGTCAAGATCCACTTACCGGTTATGACATATTGTTCAAAGATGGTCGGTACGGGCCATATGTATTGCTTGAAGATCCAAATGCCGAGAAGCCAAAGACTGCATCTTTGTTTAAATCCATGTCTCCAGAGACTTTCTCTTTCGAAGAAGCGGTTTCGCTTTTGTCGCTACCTAGAACCATCGGTATTGATCCTGAAACTGAGAACCCGATCACTGCCCAGAACGGAAAGTTCGGACCATATCTCAAGAAGGGAACCGACTCCAGATCTCTTACCAGCGAAGATCAGATCTTTGGCTTGAGCCTCGAAGAGGCCCTTGAGATTTACAAGCAGCCAAAGTACGGAGGCCGCAGAACTGCCGCAACACCGCTCAAAGAATTCGGCGAAGACCCAGCAAGCGGCCTAAACGTGGTTGCCAAGACCGGGCAGTTCGGTGACTACGTGACTGATGGCGCCATAAATGCCACCATTCCAAAGGACGAAAAGCTCGATGAGCTCACCAGCGACCAGGCTTTTGAATTACTAGCCATCAGGCGTGAGAAACTAGGACTAGAGCCTGGTCAGGCAGCTCCCAAAGCCGGCCGAGCCAGCAAAAAGGCCGTTGCTCCGAAAAAGACCGTAAAGGCCGGAACTAGAAAGAAGAAATAGCGTGCCCGATACCACTGGAGTGTTTATATCCTTCGAGGGTATCGATGGCGTTGGCAAGTCCACTCAAGCTGACTTGATGCAGGACTACCTTGCTGCCAGGGGGTTAGAAGTTACTAGAACCCTTGAACCAGGCGGATCTGATCTGGGCGTTGAGATCAGACATCTTTTATTGCACCGCAAGGGAGAAGTTTCGGTTCGCTCGGAAGCACTTCTATATGCAGCTGATAGGGCTCATAACGTAGCGAGCATAATCAGGCCGGCTCTTGCCAAGGGCCATATCGTGATCTCCGATAGATTTCTAGATTCTTCCGTTGCGTATCAGGGTGCCGGACGCGAATTGGACCTAACTGAAGTACGCAACCTATCGCTATGGGCAGTTGATAACTTGCTTCCAGATCTAACGGTTCTGCTCGATCTCGATGCCGCTGCTGCATCAGTTCGAAGAGGCACAACAGGTGCCGAACCAGATCGCCTCGAGCGAGAGAAGATTACATTTTTTGAAGCAGCTAGAAAAACTTACTTGGAACTTGCAAAAAACGAACCAAAGAGATTTCACGTAGTTGACGCCAGCCAAGACCCAGCATCAATTTGGAAACAGATTCAACCGCGCTTGGACGCTTTGCTAGAAAGCAAAGGGCTTTGAGTAAAATCTTGGAGTTTGAACCTGTCTGGTCTGAACTCCTAGGTCAACCAGAAGCAGTTTCTCAACTTCGCCAAGCGGTAGCAAACAAGGATGCAGGATTACAGCACGCTTGGTTAATTACTGGCCCTCCAGGTTCTGGAAGATCCAATGCTGCCGCAGCGTTTGCTGCAGCGCTACTTTGTGAGTCCGGCGGTTGTGGCGATTGCAAGAGTTGTCGCATGGTTGGCTTGGGATCACATCCCGACGTCACGGTGCTGGCCACCGAGAAGGTAATTATCTCAATTGAGGAAATTAGAAACTTGGTTGCGGCTTCTTACTTTGGTGGATCAATCAGCAAGTACCAGATAATGATCATCGAAGACGCGGACCGCATGGCGGAGCGCTCCTCGAATGTCTTGCTCAAGACTCTAGAGGAGCCACCGGCTGGAACTATTTGGATTTTGTGTGCGCCATCAGAAGCCGACATGCTTCCAACCATTCGCTCAAGAGTAAGGCGAGTGGCTCTAAAGCAGCCTTCAAGCCAAACCGTGGCAGATTTACTCGTTGCCAGAGACGGGATAAACCCATCTCTTGCTTTACAAGTGGCCGCCGAAGCCCAAGGTCACATCGGCATGGCCCTTCGGCTAGCAACCAGTGCCGACGCAAGAGCTAGAAGAAAAGAAACTCTAGTTGTCGCCATGCAAATCGACTCCATCCCAAAGGCCATGTTCACGGCTGAGCGCTGGTTGGAGCTGGCAAGAAAAGATGCGGATGCACTAACGGCCGAAAAAGACACTGAAGAAAAAACCGCTCTTCTTGCAACCCTCGGTATCCCAGAAGGCGGCACGGTCCCTCCAGCCCTTAGGGCAGATATAAAAGCTCTTGAGGAAGGTCAAAAAAGAAGAGCAACCAGAAGCCTTAGAGATGGCATAGATCGCATCCTGGTTGATCTGATGTCGCTATATAGAGATGTCCTGATTGTTGAACTGGGTGCGGAAGCTGAGCTTGTGAATGCTGACCTAAGAAGCCAAATTGTAGAGCTGGCAGCAACGTCAACCGCGTTGGAGGTGATTACTAAGCTCGAAGCGCTAGCTCAGGCGAGAGTCCGAATTAGCTCTAACGTTCGAGATCTAATGGTTTTGGAATCTCTAGCAGTTGCACTTAGGAGAAACAAGTGATTTTTGGAAAGCTCGCCAAGCTGGTGGCTGCTGTGTCCATTTCAGCTTTGCTGCTAGTCGGTTGCGCTCCTTCGGCGCCGGAACCGATAGTTCCTGAAACTAGCGGGGCACCTGCAGGATTTAGTGAGTACTACGATCAGCTAGTTAATTTTGAGGAGTGCGGCACGAGACTTTACTGCGCAGACATCCTCGTCCCGATGGACTGGAGTGATCCTAATAGCGAGGCAATTTCAATTGCCACTGTTTTTAGACAGTCAGATTCAGAGGCCAGGGGATTCGTTCTTTATAACCCTGGAGGTCCTGGAGTATCAGGCTATGACCGAGTTTTCGAATCCCCAGATTTCTTGGGCAGCAAAGAACTAAGAGCTAATTGGAACATTCTTGGTTTTGACCCAAGAGGGGTTGGAAGAAGCTCTGCGGTTGAGTGCCTCAGCAATTCTGAATACGATGAGTTCCTCTACGGCGTTTCAGGCTTTGAAATTGGTACCGAGGAAGACTTAGCTGCCTCTAGGGCTGTAACAGCCGAGTTTGCTGATAGGTGCTTAGAAAAAACCGGAGACTTACTGGGTTTTGTCGACACCAGCTCGGCAGCAAAGGACATGGACGTGCTGAGAGCGGTGACTGGAGAATCAAAGCTGAACTACTTGGGCTACTCCTATGGCTCCTTCCTAGGAACCACTTACGCAACCTTGTTTCCAGAGCGAGTGGGGAGGTTTGTATTAGACGGAGCCATCGATCCTACGGTCAGCGACGAAGAGCAAACACTGTTCCAGCTTCAAGGTTTCGAAGCTTCACTGACTGCGTTCTTGGAAAACTGCGATGGCTTCGACGATTGTCCATTTAGCGGAAACGTTCCACGCGATCTAGAGTCCGTTAGGCAACTTCTGAGCTCACTAGAAAAAAATCCCTTACCGACATCTTCTGGACGGCAATTAACGATTTGGGCCGCCGTAACAGGTTTGATAATGACCCTGTACTCAGATCGTTACTGGCCAGCACTTTCTAGCGCTTTTGATGAGGCCTTCTCAGGCACGGGTGACCAGCTTCTTTTTCTGGCAGATTTCTACAACGATAGAGCTGAAGATGGAACCTACCGCACAAACTTGATTGCGGCTAATTTCGCAATCAACTGTCTAGATAACACTGCTAGTCAAAGCATGTTCGCAATTGAAGCGCAGAATACTCGACTACTAGAGGTAGCTCCAGTTCTTGGTCGGTACTGGCAGTTTGGAGGTTTGCGCTGTGGAAGTTGGCCATTCCGAGAAGCCGAAAAGCCTGCCGACTACAGCGCAGCTGGCGCACCAACAATTTTGGTGATTGGAACTACCGGCGATCCAGCAACCCCTTACTCGCAGGCTCAAGCTCTCGCCAATGACATTCTCGAAGATGGTTTTTTATTGACCTATAACGGTGAAGGACACACCATTTACGGCAATGGCGTTAAGTGCATTGATCAAGTAGTTGACAAGTTCTTTCTCACGGGCAAACTTCCAGCCAATGACCCAAACTGCAGCTAGCAAAAACTGAATCTGGCAAGAAAAAACCCCGACCGTAGCCGGGGCTTCATCTACTCTTTTAATCTAAAACAGAAGAGCAATACATAACAATACATAAATTGCGACAAAAATGCTTGGTGTGGCGAAACGAATCACGTTGATCCAACTATTGAATCGAACTAATTGAATTGAAACCTTAGACTTCGACTTTAGTCTTTTCAAATCATTCAACACAGCGCTTGCTTCCGTTGCAGAGGAATACTGAGCTAGAAAGCCAAAGATTCCTGAAGCCAACAATATTCCAAGCGTTGCCCACTTCACAGCATCTGCGGAATCAGCTAGGCCGTCATTTAGCAAAGCGATTGTGACAATAAGCAAAAACGTTGGAGCCAGTTGTGAAAAGATGATTTGATTTCTGAGCTGATTCCACAGCTTTACTAGATCTAGTTCGTTCATGCCTTGCTCCTTTGATTTTTCTTCTAGCTAAAGGTTAGGACAGGATTCTGTTCTAATAAAGTAGTACGTGGCTCAGAAAAGTGCTGAGCCGGATTCCTAGGCCACCTTAGCTCAGTTGGTAGAGCAGCTCCCTCGTAAAGAGCAGGTCAGCGGTTCAATTCCGCTAGGTGGCTCCAATTCTGGAAAACTACAAAAAATTGAATCGTAGACTTGTATTGCTGGCTTCTAACAATCAACTAGGTGATCTTTGAAATCCAAGAAGAATAACGCGCTCCAAGAGTTTCTCTCCAAGCGATTTCGAAAGCTTCTCTCTGGAGACCCAAATGGAGTTCCGCCCTGGTTGGGTGTTGTTGCTGCCGGTCAAGAAGAGGGCTACTTTGTGCCCTCTGATGCGCCATGGGTAGTTCACGCCGACTTTGGAACCCTGGTGGGTGGAATTAGAGCTCTGTTGATGCAGGCGCTGCATCCAGGATCTTTGACCGGAGTGAAGAATCACTCAAGATATGAATCGGACCCGCTAGGAAGATTGGCTGGAACGATTCGCTGGCTCACGGTTACAACCTTTGGTTCAAAAACAGCCGTTCAAAACGAAGCAAATCGGGTAAACAGGCTTCACACTCGTGTCGTTGGTGAGTACACCAAGGGAACTGGTGAGACGGTGCCATACCAGGCGGCAGATAAAGACTTATTGCTTTGGGTGCACATTGCGTTCATGGAGTCCTTCTTGGTTTCACACCAGATGTATTCCTGGAAACAGATACCAAAAGGGTCTGCAGCTAGCGGAGCAGACAACTATGTTGCACAGTGGAGTGTCTCGGTGGCACCACTTGGGCTAGCTACATGTCCGATGAGCGAGCAAGAACTCGAAAATGAAATTGATAAGTTCTATAACTCAGGTTTACTGGTTTCTACCCCAGACACCAAGAAAGTTATTGAGTTCATCAAGAACCCACCTCTTCCTGGAGTTGCCAAACTGGTTTATGGGTTGCTGTTTGAAGCAGCCGTGTTATCACTGAGACCGGAGTTTAGAAAACTACTTGGCCTGCAAGCTAAACCAGCTTGGGTTGTTCGCCCGGTTACCCGCTGGTCACTTCGCTTTATGCGTTTGGCCATTGGCCCGGAGTCACCAATTGAAGATGGTGCAAAAACTAGACTCCGAGCAATAGGGGTCCTGAAATGACTGGATCTGTCTAGATTTCTTCTGCATAAGAGTAGTTTCAGCAGACATCTAGCTCTAGACGAATTCTTGGCCAGGAGTATAGTTAGAGCCTGAAATGCCAAAATTACCCAAGCTGTCGGCAACGCAGCTAATTGCAGCGGCTTTTACAGCCCTAATCCTTCTGGGCACATTTTTACTCATGATGCCCATCTCTTCGAAGAGCGGCTCAGTTACAAATTTCTTTGATGCACTATTTACTTCAACTTCAGCGGTGACCGTTACAGGCCTAACAACCCTAGAGACCGCTAGCTACTGGTCCACAACCGGGCACGTCGTAATCGCTTTTCTTATCCAAATCGGTGGATTTGGAATCATCGGTTTCGCGACCCTGGTTGGCTTCTTAATTGAAGGTCGTATTTCCCTCAAAAACAGGATTTCGGCAACTTCCGAATCCTCAGCCACCAAGCAGCCTGATGTAAAGACGCTGTTGCTAAACATTGCCAAGCTGATGATGTTTTTCCAGTTGGCACTATTTGTGTTTCTAACGGTTCGGATGTTTACCGAATACGGATACTCTCTAGAAAAGGCACTATCGCACGGAGCTTTCCAGGCGATCTCGGCATTCAACCAGGCAGGATTTGCGCTCTATACAGACAGCCTCATGGGCTTTGCCAGCGATGGCTGGATCATCTTCCCAGTATTTGTAATTGCCACTCTTGCGGGCTTTGGTTTTCCGGTTTTGGCTGAGATTCGCGATCGCCTGAAGCTCAAGCTTTACGTACTATTTGGCAAAGTAGCTGACTACACAATGCCAGCACAGTGGTCGCTCAACTCAAGAATTATCTTGTGGGCTAGCTTGTTCCTGCTTGTGGTGGGAGCTATTGGAATCTCAGTTTCAGAGTGGACCAACCCGGGAACTCTTGGCGCCATGGATCCTGCTCAGAAGATTGTTGCCAGCATGTTTACTTCTTCGATGACTCGCTCAACTGGATTGAACATAATTGACACGACCCAGATGTATACCAGCACCTGGCTTGGCATGGACATCTTAATGTTCATCGGTGGCGCAAGTGCATCAACTGCCGGTGGTATCAAGATTGGAACTGCAGTTGTCTTGTTCTACATTGTCTACACGGAGATTCGTGGTGACGCTGCAGTAAATGTCGGCAACCGCAGACTTCCTCGCTCAATGCAGCGTCAGGCCCTAACCATTGTGACCTTGTATACGCTTGTTGTCCTAGGGTCACTGTTCGTTCTTCGCTTCACAACAGATTTCACTCTGGATGAGCTAGTCTTCGAAATCATTTCAGCCGCCGGAACAGTGGGACTTTCAACGGGCATCACGGCCGATCTTCCCGAACATGGAAAGTTCCTATTGTCGGTGCTCATGCTCTTTGGTCGCCTAGGTCCGATTGTGGTTGCAACCTCGCTAGCTCTAAGAAAGACGAAACGTCACTACGAACTACCAAAAGAGAGGCCCCTAATTGGCTGATTCACTTGTTCTAACAAAACAACTGATTATTGTTAGAAGAGCACGGTTATCGAGCTCACAAGTACTGTTTCAGATACCGTCAACGAATGGAGAAAAAAATGCCTAACCGGCTAAAGACGCGTGGACCCAAAAAGCACAGCGCTTCAACAATTGCCGTAATTGGCCTTGGTCGCTTCGGAACATCACTGGCCCTAGAGCTCGTAAAGGGCGGCAGGGAAGTTTTAGGTATCGATAGCGATGAGAGGCTAGTCCAGAACATTTCCGACAAACTCACTCACGTAATCCAGGCTGATTCGACTGACGAAGCGGCGCTTAGGGAACTAGGAATCCCTGATTTTGATTCAGCAGTAGTTGCAATTGGTAGCGACTTAGAGGCCAGTATCTTGACGGCTTCTCTTGTCCTGCAGCTTGGCGTGCCACAGGTTTGGGCAAAAGCAACAAGTGTCTCTCACGGTCGAATTCTTGAACAGCTTGGAGTTCACCATGTCATTTTCCCAGAAATGGATATGGGTAAGCGAGTGGCTCACATGGTAAGTGGTGAATCTCTCGATTACATCCAGCTAGATGATGACTTTGTCATGGCAAAAACAGAAGCTCCAGAAAGCTTTGAAGGAAAGACTCTTTCAGAAATGCAGTTCAGATCTCTTCACGGGGTTACGGTCGTAGCAACCAAGAAACCAAATGATAACTACAAGCCTTCCTTCCCGGAAACAATATTAAATGCTGGGGATGTAATGATTGTTGCCGGAAGAACCAAGAAGGTAGAAGAGTTCTGCCGTATGGGTTGGTAGCCGGCCTCCACAATTTAGTGGCAGACTTTATTTATGTCCTCAACCAGAATCGAACACGACCTTCTCGGTGATTACCAAGTTCCTAAAGATGCCTATTGGGGCGTCCACACCGCTAGAGCGGTTGATAACTTTCCAATCTCCGGAGTGCCAATTGGCCACTACCGTTCTTTGATTCGCGCTTTAGCAATTGTCAAACAAGCTACCGCCGAGGCTAACTTCGAACTTGGAGAGCTGGATTCAAAAGTAAAGGACGCGATTGTAAAGGC